>NZ_JBQENC010000011.1:0-116232 GCF_052044485.1 Pseudoxanthomonas sp. 22568 | reverse complement strand
CGCTCTGGCTGTACAGGCTGTACTTGCTGGCCGTGGTGTAGTCCCGCACCCGTCGGCCATGGCCGTCATACACATAGCTGGCCACGCCATTGACGCCGCGCAACCGGTTGCCGAAATCAAAGTTGAACACCCGGCCGTTCTGGTTACGCAGATTGCCCTGCACGTCATAACCCAGCCCCATCACCGTGGCCCCGCCCACCGTATTGGTCACGCTGGTGAGCCGGTTTGTGGCGTCATAGTGATACGTGTGGTTGCGTACATGGCTGCCAGCGGTCACCTTCACCGAGGTCAGGTTGTCCAACACGTTGTAACTGTAGTTGGCCGTGCCGAAGCTGGGGCCGGTGGTCCGGACCAGCTGGTCCAGCCCGTTGTAAATCATGGCGCGGCTCTGGCGCGCACCGGTCGTGTAGTCGGTGATGCCGATGACGTTGGCGTGCTTGTCGTAGAGATAGCCCAGGTCCAGCACCCCGTTGCTGTCGGTGCTGCGTGCCGGCAACTGGCGCGCGTTCTGGGTCATGGTGTGGACGACGCCATTGCCGTAGGTGAACTGCTTCATCCCCCCATTGGGGTAGTACTGCACCCCGGTGGCGTAGGTGCCGGCCCGGGTCGCCTGGCCCAACGCATTGGGTGCGAAATGCACGCTCTGCCGATTTGGGTAGCTCTGCGATGCAAGATGGCCCAACGTGTCGTAGCCGTAGCCGATACCCCAGTTGATCCCGCCCCACTGCATCCGCTCGCTGGTGGGCAGGCGGCGGCGGTTGTAGCCATAGCTGGTGGTCACCACGTTGGTGCCATCGTTGTCCACCGCCGTGCTGGCCAGCAGGCCATCCGGCGTATACGTGTGGGTAGTGTTGCCCCGCCCGTCCGGGAATACCAGCGTCTTGACCCGGTTGCGCGCGTCGTAAGTGCGCATGGCCGCCCGTGACTTCACCTGGAGCCAGCCTCCCTTGCCACTACAGGAGGCAGCGTCTCCAAATCCCCGCAAGCCCATCGCTGAGTGGGCCAGATTGCCCGCTCCGTCATAGCCATACACCGTCGTGCCGGTCTCAGGCTCGATGATTTTGCACAGTTCCTGGGCGCTGTTGTAGGTAAATCTGCGGGTCACCGCGACCGTCCCGGCCGCATCGCGTTTGCGGATGGACAGTGGCTTTCCGAACACGTCCCGGGTGATGTCGATGCCTACCCGCTCGGTCAGGTTCTGACCCTGATCGACAAGTACCGGGGTGTCGTAGCTGGGCCGATCGAAGGCTTGGTGGCGGGTCACCGTCACTACGCCCCGCGGGCTGATGGTGCGCACAAATGCGCCCGTTGCATCGCCCCGGTACTGGGTGATGGTGGTCAGCGGACCCAATTCGCTGTCCTGGCTCACGGACGTCACCCGGCCCAGGGCGTCGTACTCCGTCCAGATGCCAGCGGTCAGCCTCTCGGTCGAACCCGGGTAAGAGGCAAACGTCGTTCTTCCCTCGTGGTCGTAAGCGAACCGGCTGAAACGTTGGGTTCCCGCCAGATTCGCCACGTCGTATTCACGCACCAACAATGGACGCCACAGCGCGTCGTAGTAGCTCACCCTGCGTGCGTTGCCGCTACTGGTCGTCTGCCTCCAGTGGCCAGCGGCCAGTCCGTACTCCGCCCGGGCCACCGGTTCGAATACCTGTGTCGTCGCTGCCCACCTACCGGCATCGCAAATGCCTGCCCGAGTCTCGGAAGGATGGATCAGGCGTGAAAGCCTTCCCATCGCGTCATGACCGTAACAGGTCTTGTAACCATTCTCATCCGTGGTCGAGATGATCCAGCCAGCATCATTCACGGCCGCCGTTCTGGATGTACCGTCGGCATGGGTGATGCGCTGCGGAATGCCGCGCTTCCAGCCGCTGTAAGTGGTCGCATTTCCGTTGCCATCCTTCGCTGACTTCAGGTTGCCGTCAGCGTAGTAACCAAGAGTCTGTTGCTGTTTGCCGAACGCATAAGTCCTCGACGGCAGAGCTTTCCAGCCGTACTCGGTCCGGCTGGTTTCCACGCCATTGGTCGTCGTTCGCTTGACTTGTCCCAGCACCCATAGCCCGGTGTCATCGTGATATTCGATGGTCTCGGTCTTGCGATATCCCACCGAGCGCGCGCGCGCTGCTCGGACATCCCATCCATGGCGACTGGCCGATTGGACATGATGCGCTCCCCCAGGGGACTCCGATTCCAGAAAATCTCGGCGAGTTTCGAGGGTAAGTGGTGCGGGTTCCGGGACGCCAAAAAAAAGACCCTGTTCATCATCGAAGTCATCGCCGCCGGCTGGCCGCATGGCGAGCCCGTATCTGGTGCTCCCATGACTACTGGCATCAAGGATGACTCCTGCGTTGGCCGGACGAAACAGCAGCCCCGCGAACAAGAGACCGCAACCCATTAGCACACTTTCAATACGGCGAGTTTCCGTCTTTCTTCTTGTATCACTTCCCACGGATTCCGTTCCTTGAACTTGCGAGCCTCATCCTAGGCATCGCTTTCACTCGCGCGTCCGGAACGCGGACACAGTTCAAAAATGAGTTAGTTGCATCACTTTTTTTGTTGTGATCTCAACCATCGGAAAAAAGAACGCCGGGCGACCCGGCGTTCTTCTTTCATGTGCTTGGCCCTCGTGGACTACGCCGCCTTCTCCGCGAACTGCTCCTCCTCGGTCGAGCCCTTCAGCGCGGTGGTCGAGGACTGGCCCTGCTGGATGGCCTGGGTGACCGCGTCGAAGTAGCCGGTGCCGACTTCGCGCTGGTGCTTGACCGCGGTGAAGCCCTTGTCGGCGGCGGCGAACTCGGCTTCCTGCAGCTCCACGAATGCGCTCATCTGGCGACGTGCGTAGCCGTGGGCCAGGTTGAACATCGAGTAGTTCAGGCTGTGGAAACCGGCCAGGGTGATGAACTGGAATTTGTAGCCGTAGCTGGCGATTTCCTTCTGGAACCTGGCGATGGTGGCGTCGTCCAGGTTCTTCTTCCAGTTGAACGACGGCGAGCAGTTGTAGGCCAGCAGCTTGCCGGGGAACTTCGCATGAATCGCCTCGGCGAACTTGCGTGCGAACTCCAGGTCCGGCTTGCCGGTCTCGCACCAGACCAGGTCCGCATAGGGCGCGTACGCCAGGCCGCGGCTGATCGCCTGATCCAGGCCGTTGCGGGTCTTGAAGAAGCCCTCGACGGTGCGCTCGCCGGTGGTGAACGGCTGATCGTTGGCGTCGATGTCGCTGGTCAGCAGGTCGGCGGCCTCGGCGTCGGTTCGCGCAACCAGCAGGGTCGGCACGCCCATCACGTCGGCGGCCAGGCGCGCGGCGTTCAATTTCTCCACCGCCTCGCGGGTCGGCACCAGCACCTTGCCGCCCATGTGGCCGCACTTCTTGACGCTGGCCAGCTGGTCTTCGAAATGCACGCCGGCCGCGCCGGCCTCGATCATCGCCTTCATCAGCTCGAACGCGTTCAGCACGCCGCCGAAGCCGGCTTCCGCGTCGGCGACGATTGGCTGCAGGAAGTCGGTGCTGTCGTCGCCCTCGGCATGATGCAGTTGATCCGCGCGCAGCAGGGTGTTGTTGATGCGCTTGACCACCGCCGGTACCGAGTCGGCCGGATACAGCGACTGGTCCGGATACATCTGGCCGGCCAGGTTGGCATCGGCCGCGACCTGCCAGCCGGACAGGTAGATCGCCTTCAGGCCGGCCTTGACCTGCTGCATCGCCTGGTTGCCAGTCAGCGCGCCCAGCGCGTTGATGAAGTCTTCGGTCTGCAGGTAGTTCCACAGCTTCTCGGCGCCGATCTTCGCGATCGAATGCTCGATCGGGATGGTGCCGCGCAGGCGCACGACGTCCTCGGCGCTGTAGTTGCGGGTGATGCCTTGCCAGCGCGGATTGGTGTCCCAGTCCTTCTGGATGTCCTGGGCGGTGGGCAGCTTGTTCATGGGTGTTCTCCGGAAATGGGGGTGTTCAGTCGATACGGGTGTAGGCGGGCAGGGTCAGGAATTCGGCCAGGTCTTCACTGCGGCTCAATGCGTCGAGCAGGCCGATGGCCTCGTCAACCTTGTCGCCGCCGGGCAGCGCCGCGCGGTCGCCCAGGCGGGCTGGCAGGTTGCGCAGGGTGGCGTCGAGCAGGGCGAAGTCGATCGCGGTGCCGTCGGCCAGGTGCAGGCCGGGCGTGTGCAGCCACTGCCAGATCTGGGTGCGCGCGATCTCGGCGGTCGCCGCGTCCTCCATCAGCCAATGGATCGGCACGCAGCCGTTGCCGTCCAGCCAGGCGGCCAGGTAGCGCACGCAGACCTCGACGTTGCCCTCGAAACCGGCGCGGGTGATGGTGCCGGTGCTCGGGCGGATCAGATCGTCGCGGCTCACCCGCACGTCCTCGCGCAGCACGCCATGTTGGTTCGGCGTGGGCATGTGTTCGTCGAAGATGGCGCGCGCGATCGGGATCAGCGCCGGATGCGCCACCCAGGTGCCGTCGTGGCCGGCGGTGACCTCGCGCAGCTTGTCCGCGCGCACCCGCGCCAGCGCCTGTTCGTTGGCCGCCTCGTCGTTGCCGATCGGAATCTGCGCGGCCATGCCGCCCATCGCATGCGCGCCGCGGCGGTGGCAGGTCTGGATCAGCAGTTCCGAATAGGCCTTCAGGAACGGCTGGGTCATGGTCACCTGGCCGCGCTCGGGCAGCACCCGGTCGCGATGGCGGCGGAAAGTCTTGATGTAGGAAAAGATGTAGTCCCAGCGGCCGCAGTTCAGGCCGACGATGCGATCCCGCAGCGCGTGCAGGATCTCGTGCATTTCGAACACCGCCGGCAGCGTCTCGATCAGCACGGTGACCTTCATCTGACCTTGCGGCAGGCCCAGCGCGGCCTCGATGTGCGACAGCGCGGTCTCCCACAGCGCGGCCTCCTCCATGCTCTGCAGCTTGGGCAGGTAGAAATACGGGCCGCGATCGCGCTCGGCCAGCGCGCGCGCGTTGTGGAAGGCATACACGGCCAGATCGAACAGACCGCCGGCGATCGGCTGGCCATCGATCAGCACGTGCTTCTCGTCTAGGTGCCAGCCGCGCGGGCGCACCAGCAGCACGGCCTGCTCATCGAACGGCTTCAACGCGTACCGCTTGCCGTTGGGTGCGGTGTGGGTCAGGTCGCCGCGCACCGCGCCGATCAGGGCCTGCTGGCCGATCAGCAGGTTGTGCCAGGTCGGCGCGGTCGAATCCTCGAAGTCGGCCATGTAGACCTTCGCGCCGGAGTTCAGCGCGTTGATCACCATCTTGGGATCCACCGGCCCGGTGATCTCGACCCGGCGATCCAGCAGTGCCGCCGGCGGCGGCGCGACCCGCCAGTCGCCCTCGCGGATGGCGCGGGTGTCGTCGCGGAAGTCCGGCAGGCCGCCGGCATCGAAGAACGCCTGCCGCTGGCGGCGCGCCGCCAGCCGGGCTTGCCGGCCGGGCTCGATCGCACGGTGCAGCGAGACGAGCAGTGCCAGGGCGGCGGGCGGCAACAGCGCGGCCTGCTCGTGATGGCGGACGGTCAGGCTGATGCCGGGCGTGGGGCGGGACGCGGGTTCGGATTGGCTCAGGGCAACGGCGGCGGACATTTCGGGACTCCTGCTGCTTGGAGGTCCACCGTGCGCCGCAGCAAACTATTTGACAAAACAGTTTTGTCAATGCACTTAATAAGCTGAACTTATATTTCAGCCAAAATGCCTGAAAAACGCCCGCCCACGCTGCGATTTGCCTACAAGTCGGACCGGCTGAAGCCCCTGCGGGCGTTCTGCCAGACCGTCCGGCTGGGCTCGGTATCGCGGGCGGCCGAGGCGCTGTTCGTCAGCCAGCCGGCCATCACCCTGCAATTGCAGGCGCTGGAGCGAGACTTGGGGGTGGTGCTGTTCGAGCGCAGCGGCCGGCGCCTGAGTCCCAGCCGCGAGGGGCAACTGCTGTACGAGCTGGCCCAGCCGCTGGTCGAGGGCATCGACGGTCTGGAGGCGACCTTCCACGACAAGGTCGCCGGGCTGGACGCCGGCGAACTGAACATCGCCGCCAACAGCTCCACCATCCTGTACCTGCTGCCGCGCATCGTCGAACTGTTCCGCCAGCAGCACCCGGACGTGCGCCTGACCCTGCATAACGCGATCACCGCCGACGGCACCGATCTGCTGCGCTCAGACGCGGTGGATCTGGCGGTCGGCTCGATGATGGATGTGCCCGCCGATCTCAGCTACGCACCGATCTACCGGTTCGAACCGCTGCTGATCACTCCGCCGGATCATCCGCTGGCGAACAAGCCGCGACTCGAACTCGCCGACATTTCGCCCTACGGACTGATCCTTCCGCCCAAGCGCCAGATTACCTACCGGCTGGTGGACCTGGTGTTCCAGCAGCACCGCGTGCCCTACACGGTGGCGCTGGAAGTCGGCGGCTGGGAAGTGATCAAGCAATACGTGGCAATGGGCATGGGCGTGTCGATCGTCAGTTCGATCTGCCTGACCGACGCCGATCGCGGCAGACTGGCAACGCGTTCGCTCAGCGACTGGTTTCCTGCGCGCAGCTACGGCGTGATCGTGCGCAAGGGCAAGTTCCTGTCACCGCAGGCGCGCGCCTTCATCGAGCTGATCCATCCGGATCTGTTCACCCGCCGCGACTACGACGACAGCGGGCATTCCGAACGCTGAGCGCGCCGCGCGTTTGAAGCCGCGCACGCGTTCGCCTACCCTGTCCGCTCCGGACAGTATCCGCCGACAACTTCGGAACACCGCGCACGACGAACGTGCGCTGGTTCACTGGATTGCTCCCGGAGTCTGTCGATGTTGCTGTCTTTCCCCTGTTTTTCACGTGTCCGCCAAACTTGCGCGGCGTTGTTGCTATTGCTGTGCCTGCCCCTGCCGTGCCTGTCCCTGCTGTCCGCCCACGCCGCCGAGCCGGACTTTGCGCCGGTGCGCGAATACATCCGCACGCGCATGCAGGAACGCGACGTGCCGGCGATGTCCGTGGCGGTGGCGAAGGACGGCCGCCTGCTGTGGACCGAAGGCTTTGGGGTGGCCGATCGCGAACGCGGCATCGCCGCCGATGCCGACACGATGTATTCGCTGGCATCGGTGACCAAGACCTTCACCGCGGTCGCGCTGATGACGCTGGTGCAGGAAGGCCGCATCGCCCTGGACGATCCCGTCAACCGGCATCTGGGCGAGGCCGGGCTGCATTCGTGGGTCGACGACGCCGACGCGGCGACCATCCGCCACGTCGCCAACCACACGTCCGGGCTGGGCACGGCCGAGCAATTCTTCTACGGCGAATCCGAGCGCGCGCTGATTCCGCCGATGGCGCAATCCATCCAGCGTTATGGGCATCTGTACCGTCGCGCTGGCGAGGTTCACGAGTACAACAATTTCGGCTATGGCCTGCTTGGCCATGTCGTCGAACGGGTCACCGGCCAGTCCTATGGCGATGCACTGCGAACACGGGTGTTCGAACCACTCGGCATGCGGCATTCCTCCATCGACATCGGACCCGGCCTGGAGCGGCACGCGGCGGCGCGCTATGGCGGCAAGCGCGAACCGATTCCGTTCTACGGCTTCGCGGAGCCCGGCGCCGCGGCGATGTACGCCAGCGCACCGGATCTGGCCCGGTTCGGGCTGTTCTTCCTCGGCCGGCCGCTGCCGGGGCAACGCGAAATCCTCGATGCCCGGCACCGCGCCGCGATGGTCGAGAACGCGTTCCGCACCGATCCGCATGCCCGCTACGGCATCGGGCTGGAGGTAATCGACGACGGCGGCTATCGCTGGTACGAACATGGCGGTTCGATGTCCGGCGTCTCCGCTTCGTTGACGATGGTGCCGTCCGAAGGCCTGGTGGTGGCGGTGCTGGGCAACGTGTCCGGCGCACCAGTGGCGCAGGTGCGCGAACGGATCTTCCAGCAATTGCTGCCGGGCTGGCGCGCGCAGGCCGCCGCCGCCGCCGGCCCCGCCACCACTTCCGCACCGCGGCCGGCGCCGATCGGCACCGCGCCGTCCGAATGGCGCGGCGACTGGTCGGGCACCTTGCATACCTATGAGGGGCCGGTGCCCGCGCGGCTACGCGTACTGGAAGATGGCCGTGCGCTGTTCCGGCTGGGCGATCAGCTGTGGAGCCTGCTCGACAAGGTGGAAGTCGAAGACGGACGCCTGCGCGGCTACACGCTCAGCCAGGTGCCGACCGCCGACGCGCGGCGGCGCCGGCATGCGCTGCGCGTGGATCTGCGACTGCGCGGCGACGCGCTCGCGGGCGAGGCGATGGCCTGGTCCGGACCGAAGGGACCCGCGGGCGTGCTGGATCCGTACTTCGTGTTCGCGCTCAACCACTGGCTGGAACTGCGGCGCGCCGATTCCGGGGATGAAGGCTGACGATGGAAGCGCGTAACCTGTGGCGCACACCATGCCACGCGACGCCACCTCCGACCTTCCTCCTTCCGCCTACCGCGAGGTCGCGCCGGCCGCGCCGCTGCGCGCGGGCCTGGCCTGCGCCTGGACCTACCAGGCGCCGTCGCGGCCGGCAGCGGAGGTGCTGGTCATCCCCGACGGCTGCGTCGATCTGATCTGGGCGGATGACGAGGTGTTCGTGGCCGGGCCGGATCCGATCGCGCAAACGGCATCCATCGCGCCCGGCGCGTTGCTGACCGCGATCCGGTTCGCGCCGGGCGCGGCGCAGGCGTTCCTTGGCCTGCCATTGCGGAACATCACCGGCCAGCGGGTCGCGCTGCGCGATCTGTGGGGACGGCGGGCGCGCCGGCTGACCGATGGGCTGGCCTTCGATGCCGCCGATCCCGCGGATCGCCTGCGGTCCCTGCAACACGCGGTCGCCCGGCAGGGCCTGCCGACTGCGGATCCCGCCATGCGCGCGCTGTTCACTCGCCTGGCTCATTCCGATGCCGCGTCGCCGGCAAGGCTCGCGCGCGAACTGGGCATCGGCGAACGCACCCTGCGGCGGCGCTGCCACGATGCCTTCGGCTACGGCCCCAAGACGCTGGCGCGGATCCTGCGCCTGCAACGCTTCCTGCGTACGCCGGCGGATCTGCCGTTGCTGCGACGCGCGCTGGACGCCGGTTACGGCGATGCTTCGCACCTGGTCCGCGACACCCGCCTGCTCACCGGACTGACACCCACCGACTTGCTGGCGCAGCGGCACGGCTGAGCTGGCCGTTTTTTCCAAGACGCCGTCCGGCCATCGCGCGATACTGCGCGCCCGCCCTCCACACGAGCCGCGCCATGAGCGAATCCCACCACCATCGCATCGACTACGTCGAGTTCAACGTCGCTTCGATCGCCACTGCCAAGGCGTTCTACGGCAAGGCGTTCGGCTGGACCTTCCAGGATTACGGCCCGGACTACTGCGAGTTCCGCGATGGCCGGCTGACCGGCGGCTTCGCGCATGGCGAGCCGCGCCCGGGCGGCGCGCTGATCGTGATCCAGTCGGATGACCTGGAAGCCAGCCAGACCGCGGTCGAGTCTGCCGGCGGACGCATCAGCCAGCCCATCTTCGCCTTCCCCGGCGGCCGCCGCTTCCACTTCCTGGATCGCGACGGCTACGAACTGGCGGTGTGGTCGCAGGGCTGATTCAGCGCTTGCGCCTGCAGGAGCGACGTGAGTCGCGAGCTTTTCGCGCCATGCGCTACCGGGCATCTGATTCGCGACTTACGTCGCTCCCACAGGTTCGGGATTTCGGCGGGCTTACTTCTTCGGCATCGGCAGCGGGTCGTCGGCGAAGATCGCCACGTGCGGCACGCCGTCGGCGCCGATCCAGCCGCGGTACATGCCCTCGGTGTTGAACGGGAAGGCGATGCTGCCGTCGGCGGCCAGCGCAATCGCGCCACCGTCGCCGCCGGCCTTGGGAATCTCGTCGTTGATCACCGCCCTGGCGGCGCTGGCGATGTCCTGGCCGCCGTAGCGCACGCGCGCGCAGATGTCGTGCGCGGCGACCGCGCGGATGTAGTACTCACCCCAGCCGGTGCCCGATACCGCGCAGCGCGCGTCGGCGTAAGTGCCGGCGCCGATGATCGGCGAATCGCCGACCCGGCCGTAGCGCTTGTTGGTCATGCCGCCGGTGGAGGTGCCGGCCGCCAGATGACCCTGCGCGTCCAGCGCCAACGCGCCCACGGTGCCGAAGTGCTTGGCGGTTTCCAGATCCGCATGCGCCTGGCCGGAGGCTTCTTCCTTCAGCGCCTTCTGCAACTGCTGCCAGCGCTTCTCGGTGCGGAAGTAGGACGGATCCACCAGGGTCACGCCCTGCTCGGTGGCGAAGGCTTCGGCGCCGTCGCCGACCATCATCACGTGCCTGGACTTGTCCATCACCAGCCGCGCCAGCTGGATCGGATTCTTGACCCGGTGCACGCCGGCCACCGCGCCGGCCTTGCCGCTGGCGCCGTCCATGATCGAGGCGTCCAGTTCGTTCTTGCCGTCATGGGTGA
This sequence comes from Pseudoxanthomonas sp. 22568, assembly GCF_052044485.1. NCBI lineage: Bacteria > Pseudomonadati > Pseudomonadota > Gammaproteobacteria > Lysobacterales > Lysobacteraceae > Pseudoxanthomonas > Pseudoxanthomonas sp. 22568. Next base: position 105,819 of record NZ_JBQENC010000011.1, on the reverse strand, counting down.
ACACCGCGCCGCGTCCGGCGTTGAAGCTGGGCGCGTCCTCCATCACGGTGATCGCGGCGGCCACCGCGTCCAGCGCCGGCTTGCCGGCGGCAAGCTGGGCGTGGCCGGCGCGCAGCGCCTCTTCCATTGATTTGCGCGCGGCGGCGATCTCCTCGGGAGCGAGATCGCCACGCTCCACGCCCGCGCCGCCGTGGATGACCAGCACCGGCCGATCCGCATCCGCGGCGATGGCGGTGCCCGCCATTCCCAACAACGCAAGGCAGCACGCACGCAACAGGTTCGTCATGGCAGTCATTCCGGAATGGCAGTGGTTCAGGGGGTTGATTCTAGCGAGGCGGTGCGCGCGGCGTCGCCCAGGACGCCGTTCACCACATCGATGCGGCGCTCGAACGCCGGATGCTCGACGCTGAAGTCCGGAAACCGCAGCGTGCTGCCGGTATCCAGGCCGATGACCGGCACGTCGCGGAAGGTCAGCGGCTTGCCGGCGGCGAACACGTCGGCCTGGCGCTGCGGGCGCACCAGCCAGACATGGCCGCCGTCGCCACTGTGGACGCGGGCGATGCCGCCGGCGTCGATGCACAGCGCGGTGTATTCGTCGATGCCGATACCGGCCAGGTCCGTGCGCTTCTGTTCGACCGACAGCCGGGCGACGAAGGCGATCAGGCGGCCCAGCCGATCCCGTTCGCCGAAGTGGCTGTCGGTGATCACGTTCTGCAGGTAGGGCATGTGCAGGAAATCATCCACCAGGGTGACTTCCGACCCCGCGGGGTCGGTCATCGCGGTCGGCGAGACGATGCTGCCGCCGTCCATCGCGCCATAGGCGAACGCCCCCAGGATCGCCAGGCCCGCGCTGGTGCCGCCGATGGGCTTGCCGGCGCGCACGTGGGCGTCCAGCGCCTCGTTCAGCGGCGTGCCTTTCCAGAAGCGCACGTAGTTGGACTGGTCCCCGCCTGCCAGGAAGATGCCGTCGGCCTCGCGCACGATGCGCAGCACTTCCGGATCGCTGGCGGCGCGGCGATCGTCGAACACCAGCGTCTGCGCGGCGGTGATGCCGCCGATGTCCTTGAAGAATTCGTCCTGCGCCTCGACGGTGCCGGAGGCGCGCAGGATCACGATGCGGCCATGCCCGGCCTTTTCGATCATCCAGCGGAAGGCGTCGTAGGGCCAATCGCCGCCGCCGACCAGCATCAGCCCGGCCTCGGTCGCGCCGGGTCGCGTGGCGGTGAGGTCGCCGATTTCAAAGTAGCGATAGCCGTCGCGGCGCGACGCGTCCGTGGCGGGCGCATCCCCGGCGGTCGCCGTGCCGACAGCGGCGGCCAGCGTCAGGATCAGCAGCGCGCAGCGTTGCAGGAACAGGCGGCGGGACGACGTCGACGGCATCACGGAACTCCAGGGGGCACCTGCATTGAAGACGAACGGATACGCGCTTCCCCTCCCCCGTTCGTCGCTGCTGTGCAGCATCGATGGCCGTCGTTGGCCCGCGCGGATTGGGGTAATGTCGTGGCATGACCGAATCCACCGACGCCTGGTTCGCCCGCGAAATCCTCGTGCACGAGGAGGCGCTGGTGCATTTCCTGCGCCGCTGCTGGCCGCATCGGGAAGAGATCCACGACCTGCGCCAGGAAGTGTACGTGCGGGTCTACGAGGCCGCCGGCAAGTCGGTGCCGACCGCGCCCAAGTCGTTCCTGTTCGCCACCGCGCGCCACCTGATGACCGACCGGCTGCGCCGCAGCCGGGTGGTGTCGATCGAGACAGTGGGTGATTTCGACTCGATAAACGTCTTGATAGACGAGGTATCGCCCGAACGGTGGTGTGGCGGCCGGCAGGTGCTCAAGCGCCTGGCCGACGCTTTCGACCGCCTGCCGGACCGGTGCCGGGAGGTCATCTGGCTGCGCCGGGTCGAGGAACTGCCACAGAAAGAGGTGGCCTCGCGCCTGGGCATCAGCGAGAAGACCGTGGAAAAGCATGTCGCCAAGGGAATCCGCCTGATCGCCGAACATTTCTACGGCGGTGGCGGAACGCGCGCCCGCGCGCGGCAGGCCTTGCAGGACGCAGGAAGGGAACCGGGACATGGCCAGCAGCAGACAGATTGAACAGGCCGCGGCGGCCTGGCTCGCGCGACGCGAAAGCGACGGGTGGGCCGGAACCGACCAGGCCGGACTGGACGCGTGGCTGGCCGAATCCACCGCGCACCGGGTCGCGTTCCTGCGCCTGGAATCTGCCTGGAATGAAAGCGGCCGGCTGGCCGCCCTGGGCGCCGGACAGGCACCGGGTGCCGCGCCGCCGCGCGGACAATGGGGTGCTTCGCCGCTGGACCGCCCTGCGCCGGCGCGTGCGCCGCCGGCTTCGGCGGGCGGACCGCCGGATCTCGCCCGGCTGGTGTTCGCGCCGCGCAGACCGGAGCGCACGGCGAGCTGGCCGCGCCTGCTGGCCGCCACCTTCACCGGCGTGCTGGCGCTGGCTGGCGCGGGACTGGGCGCGCACCACTATTTCTACGGGGTCATCGAGCAGGCCTCCTACGCCACCGCGCTGGGCGACTTGAACCGGGTACCGTTGAGTGATGGCTCCGGCGCCACGCTCAGCAGCGACAGCCGCATCGCGGTCAGCCTGTCGCGGCGCGAACGGCATATCGACCTGCAGCGCGGCGAGGCGTTCTTCGAGGCCGCCAAGGATCCGCACCGACCGTTCGTGGTCAGCGCCGGGCCGCGCCAGGTGGTGGCGGTGGGCACGCGCTTCGCGGTGCGGCGGGACGGTCCCGATCTGCGTGTGGTGGTCACCGAGGGCACGGTGCGGCTGGAAGCCTCGCCCGATGCCGAAGGCCACCTGCAGCCGACCACCCTGTTGCCGGCCGGCAGCCTGGCCATCGCCAGCCGCAACGGCGTGGTGGTGCGCACCGGCTCGGTCGCCGACGCCGAACGCCTGGTCGACTGGCGCAGCGGCTTCGTGACCTTCCGCGATACCTCGCTGGCCGAGGCCGCGTCCGAGTTCAACCGCTACAACGCGCGCAAGATCGTGATGGGTGATCCCGCCGTCGGCGCGCTGCGGGTCGGCGGCAATTTCCGCTGGTCGAACGTGGACGCGTTCGTGCGGCTGCTGGAGCAGGGCTTCCCGGTCCGCGCCGAGACCGGTACGGACCGCATCGTCCTGCACAGCCTCTGACCCGTCCGGGGGGCGGGGGATTTCCCCGGCTCGTTCGTCCTGATAGCCAAGGGCGCCTTCCCGTGCGCCCATGGGGAGAGCCATCCAATGCGGTCGTCGTTGCGTGTCCTGTTGTTGAGCCTGGCCTGTTCAGCCGCACTGAGTGCGCAGGCGCAGAATTCCAAACCCGCGCAGGTCAACATCCCCGCCGGGGATCTGGTGGCGGCGCTGGATACGCTGGCGCGCCAATCCGGCACCCAGTTCGTGTACCGCGCCGACCAGCTCAAGGGCCTGCGCACCCAGGGCGTGCAAGGCAATCTCCCGGCCGACCAGGCGCTGGATCGCGTGCTCAGCGGCAGCGGCCACGTCGCCCGCCGCGACGCCGCCTCCGGCGCGGTGGTGATCGTCCGCCAGGATGCCCCGCCGCGCCCGGCGCCCGCCGCCCGCCCTACTCCGGCTCCCACCGGCCAGTCCGCTGAGGCCGCCGAGGAGCCCGTCACCCAACTCGAGAACGTGCAGGTCACCGGTTCGCGCATCCCGCGCGCGCAGATCGAGGGTCCGGCCCCGATCACCGTGGTCACCGCCGAGCAGATCCAGTCCGCCGGCTTCACCTCCGTGCCGGACGTGCTGCGCTCGCTCAGCCAGAACAGCGGCAGCGTGCAGGGCCAGCAGAACACCACCAGCGCCCAGTCCACTCCCGGCGCGCAGGCGGTCGACCTGCGCGGCCTTGGCCCGAACCATACCCTGGTGCTGATCAACGGCCGCCGCATCGCCGACTTTCCGCTGCCTCTCAACGGCCGCAGCAACTTCACCGACATCGGCAACATCCCGCTCGGCATGATCGATCGCATCGAAGTGCTGACCGGCAGCGCCTCGGCGGTGTACGGCTCCGACGCGATGGCCGGCGTGATCAACTTCATCCTCAAGAAGTCCACAGACGGCACCACCATCGACTACCGCTACGGCGACACCAGCCGCGGCGGCGGCGAGTCGCACAAGCTGACCCTGACCACCGGTTTCGAGCGCGGCGAGTTCAGCGGCATCGTCGGCGTGGAGTTCCTCAACAAGCGCCCGCTCTGGGGCTACGAGCGCAGCGTCCAGGATTCGACCCTGGATGCGCCGACCTCGCGCCGCCGGTTGCCGCGCCTGACCGCGCAGCTCTATGACTGGGACGACGACGTCAACATCGCCCCGGCGGACGGTTGCGCGGCGATGGCCGGCCTCAACCAGGGCACCACCGTGCTGGCCGAGGACCGTTTCGGCCAGCCGTACTGCGGCAGCGAGCGCGCCATCGCGTATCGCACCATCCAGAACGAGCGCAAGGGCTACAACGCTTACGGTTCGTTCGAGTATCGCTTCTCCGACACGCTGTCCTGGTTTGCCGATGTCCAGTTGGGCCGCCAGGAGGTCAAGCTGCTGACCGGCACCAATGGCAACGACGTGGTGAGCGATGTCATGGGTTGGGAGTTCCACGACCCGGCTTCGACCGACAACAACGACAAGGTGTTCTACAACGCCGTCACCGGCCACTACGAGACCTGGTCGCGCCAGTTCACCCCGGAGGAAATCGGCGGCCTGCGCAACCGCATGAACACCACCACCCAGAAAACCCTCGCGGTGACCACCGGCCTGCAAGGCGCTTTCGGCGAGGCCTGGAACTGGGAAGCGGCGTACAACCATTCGCAGTACAAGGCCGACGTGGGCATGCCGCGCATCTGGGCCGAGGCGGCCAACCGCCTGTTCCTGGGCGAACGCCAGGGTTACGACGCCGACGGCTACGCAATCTACAGCCCGGATCCGGCGCGCCTGTTCACCCCGCTCACCCAGGCCGAGTTCGCCAGCATCGCGGCGATGTCCACCTTCCGTCCGAAGGCCGAAAACGACAACCTCAGCTTCACCCTGGACACGCCGTCGCTGTTCACCCTGCCGGCTGGCGACGTCGGTTTCGCCGCCGCGATCGAGTACGGCCGGCAGTCGTACGAGATCAATCCCGATCCTTACGCGCTGACCGCCGACGCCTACTACGGCCCGCGCTACGGCGACGGCGAGGGCGACCGCGATCGCTGGAGCGTGGCGGGCGAATTCCGCCTGCCGCTGCTGTCCTCGCTGCAGGCCAGCCTGGCCGGCCGCTATGACCGCTACGAATACGGCAACAAGAATCCGGGCAAGTTCACCTACAGCGCCGGCCTGGAATGGCGCCCGTTCGACACGCTGCTGGTGCGCGGCTCCTACGGCACGGGCTTCCGGGCGCCGGACATGCACTACCTGTTCGCCGGCGATGACTACTACCGCACCCTGTCGACCGACTACTTCCAGTGCCGGACCGACGAGCCTGGCTTCAGCGACGGCGACTGCTACGACGACGGCACCTGGGACATCAACACCTTCGACGTCTACACCGGCAACATGGACCTGGACGTGGAAACCAGCAAGTCGTTCACCGCCGGCTTCGTGTGGTCGCCGGTGTCCTACTTCGACCTGGCCGTGGACTACTACAAGATCGAGGTGTCCAACCAGGTGCAGACGCAGAGCCGCGAACTGCTGCGCTCGACCGAGGCCGACTGCCGCCTGGGCGTGACCGACTCCGGCGCGTCGGTCGACATCAATTCGCCCACCTGCGTGGACGCGCTCTCGCGCGTCATCCGCGACCAGGACGGCTTCATCACCAGCGTGCACTTCAGCCCGATCAACATCGCCAAGGAGGAAACCTCGGGCGTCGACGTGACCGCCAACTACCGCCTGTTGACCGCCAGCGCCGGCGACTTCGTGTTCCGCGCCAACTACAACTGGACCCATCGCCACACCCGCCAGCTGTATCCGGGCGATCCGACCGAGGACATGCTGGACGTGAGCTTCGCGGACACCACGCTGCCGCGCAACAAGGGCAACGTCGGCGTGAGCTGGGACAAGGGCGCGTTCGGGGCCAGCCTGTTCGGCAACTACGTGGGCCGCGTGGCCAACTACAACAACGATGCCTGGACAGAATCGACCTGGCGCTTCAATGCCGGCGCGCGCTACGACGTGACCGATCACCTGCGCATCTCGCTGTCGATCAACAACCTGTTCGACAAGATGCCACCGCGCGACGCCACCTGGGCGAACTATCCGTACTACGACACCTCGTGGTTCGATTCGTTCGGCCGCAGCTACTACCTGCAGTTCACCTGGAAGCTGGGCGGATCGGCGCTGTAAGCCAGCCACCGGTTCCGGATCGCAACAAGGAAAACCCGCCTCACGGCGGGTTTTCTTTCGGGTTCATTCCGGCGGACGCGTCATCCGCGGGCCATCACACCGTCCCGCGGTTCTTCCCCTGCCAGGGCCGGTACCAGGCGCGGATCGCGGCCATGTCGACCTCGGCATCGCCGGTGGGGTAATAGACATCGCCAATGCCGATGGTTTTTTCGGGGTAATGGAAATAGGCCATCAGGATCGGCACCTGCGCCTGATGGGCGATCTTCAGGAAGCCGCCCTTCCACTTCTCCACCCGCTTGCGGGTGCCCTCGGGAGTCAGCGCGAACCACATCCGCTCCGACTCACGGATCATCCGCACCGCCTGCTCCACCGTGCCCTGCGGCGAACTGCGATCCACCGGTACCACGCCGAGCTTGCGCAACAGCGGCGAGAGCGGCCACCAGAACAGCTGCGCCTTGCCCAGCACGCGCACCTTGAAGCCCATCGCGATCTTCGCCGCCATACCCCAGATGCCGTCCCAGTTGGACGAATGCGGCGCCACGATCAGGACCAGCTTGGGGATGTCCGGCAACGTACCCACCACCTTCCAGCCGAAGGTGCGCAGGAAGGTGCGCCCCATCCAGCGGGTGAACCGGTTGGGCGGCACCTGCGGCATGTTCGGCGGAATGGCGGGGATGACGTCCTGGGCGTCGCTCAATCGATTACTCCCAATGGCTCTTCTGCGAACGGCCGCGCTTGACTTCGCTGCGCTCGCGCTTGGCGTCCAGGCGCCGGGCCTTGGCCGCGCGCGATGGCTTGGTGGCGATGCGGGGCCGGGGCACGTGCATCGCCGCGGCGATGAACGCGGCCAGGCGCTCGCGGGCGTCCTGCCGGTTGCGATCCTGGGTGCGGAAACGCTGGGCGTCGATGACCAGCACGCCCTCGTCGGTCAGGCGCCGGTCGCGGCGGGCCAGCAGGCGTTCGCGCAGGGGTTCGGGCAACGACGGCGACCGCGCCACGTCGAACCGCAGTTCGACCGCGGTGGCCACCTTGTTGACGTTCTGCCCGCCCGCGCCGCTGGCGCGCACGAACCGTTCCACCAGTTCGTCGTCCGGAATCGCCAGCGTGGGCGTGATGTCGAGTCGTCCGCTCCCCATGCGCGGATTGTAGTGGAGGTCGCGTACCGCCCGCATGACAGCGGGCCGGCCGGCGCACGTGATTTAACGCCTCGTTTACTTCCGCCTCGGCACCATGCAGACCCTCTGTTTTCCGTATGGACGCCCGATGAAGAAGATGCCGCTGTTTTCGCGCCTGGTCATGATCGCGGGGCTGGCGCTGGGGGCCGGCACCGCCTGGGCGGCGGAACCTTCGGATGCGGACATCGAGAAACTGCTGCAGGCCTCGCGTGCCGAGAGCATGCTCAACGCGATCATCCCGCAGATGGAAACCATGCAGCGGCAGCAATTCGACCAGCTGATGGCCGGCAAGGAGCTGACCGCGGAGCAGCGCGCCGAAGCCGACCGGATCATGGCCAAGACCAACGAGATCATGCGCAAGGCACTGTCCTGGCAGGAAATGCGGCCGCTGTACGTGGATGTCTACAAGAAGACCTTCACCCGCGAGGACGTGCGCGCGATCACCAAGTTCTACGAGAGCCCGGCCGGCCGCAGCCTGCTCGACAAGACGCCCGCGCTGATGCAGAACCTGATGGGCGCCATCCAGCAGAAGATGGTCCCGATGATGGAAGAGCTGCAGGCCGAGATCCAGAACGTCACCCCGGCTCCGGTACCCGCCCCGCCGGTCACCCCGTCGCAGCCGCGACGCAAGAAAAAGCGCTGACGTAGAGCGGAGCTTGCTCCGCTGCGCGACGCCCTGGGCAACGCGAACATCCAGATATCCCGCCAGCGGAGCAAGCTCCGCTCTACGCCAGCAGGGGATCCGGGGGGAGCTGCGCGAGCGGGGGCAGGCGCCAGTCGATCGGGGCCTGGCCGCGCTCCTGCAGGTAACGGTTGGCCGCGGAGAAGTGGCCGCAGCCAAGGAAGCCCCGGTGCGCCGACAGCGGCGAGGGATGCGGCGCGCGCAGCACGCGGTGCCGGCGCGCGTCGATGACCTTGCCCTTGGCCTGCGCATAGCTGCCCCACAGCAGGAACACCAGGCCTTCGCGCTCGCGCGCCAGGGTCTCGATGACGTGATCGGTGAAGCCTTCCCAGCCCTTGCCCTGATGGGCGCCCGCGCGTGACTCCTCCACCGTCAGCACCGCGTTGAGCAGCAGCACGCCCTGCCGCGCCCACGGCAGCAGGCAGCCGTGATCCGGTGGCGCGATGCCCAGATCGCTCTGGATTTCCTTGTAGATGTTGACCAGCGACGGTGGCACCGGCACGCCCGGACGCACCGAGAAGCACAACCCATGCGCCTGCCCCGGCCCGTGATACGGATCCTGGCCCAGGATCACCACCTTGGCGGCGTCGAACGGCGTCGCCTCGAACGCGGAGAAAATCTGCGGACCCGGCGGATAGATGCGCGCCCCGGCCGCCTTGCGCTGGCGCAGGAACTCCGACAGCGCCTGCATCTCCGGCCGCAGCAACCAGTCGCCGACATGCTGTTTCCAGGAGGGTTCGAGCTTGATGCGGTCGGGGTCGGACATATCGGGAATCGGGAATCGGGAATCGGGAATCGGGAATCGGGAATCGGGAATCGGGAATCGGGACAAGCTTAGCCGCCATCCGGCCAATCCGCTTTCTTCGCTTTTACGATTCCCTACTCCCGATTCTCCATTCCCGGCAATTCAACGCCCTTCCATCCGCGCCAACCGCAGCTGGAACAACACCTTGGTGACCAGCAGACGTTCCTCGATCGGTTTGAGCACCAGATCATTCGCACCGGCCTGCAGCAGCACGGCCTGGTTGTCGCGATTGCTGTCGCCGGTCATCACCAGGATGGGCAGGCGGCGCTTGCCGTAGGCGAAGTCGATGCGGATCCGCTGCACCACGTCGCGGCCGCTGAGTTCGCCCTTCAGGGTCACGTCGGTCAGTACCAGGTCGAAGCGGTGGGTCGAAAGGCCGAGCGATTCGGCGGTGAGCAGGGCGAAGGCATCCTCGGCGCGCAGCACGTGCACCACGTTGAGCGATTGCCGTTCCAGCATGCGCTTGGTGGTCTCCGCGACCACCCGGCTGTCTTCCACGTACAGGATGGTCGCACCGGGAATCGGCTCGGGCTGCACGTAGCCGCGGATGAAGGCGGCCAGCGCCTCGTGTCCCAGCGACTTGTCGAAATAGTCGGTGACGTATTCGTTGAAGCGGCGTTCTTCCAGGTGCTGCTGGGCGTCGCCGGACACCACGATCACCGGCACGTAGGCCTGGCCGGACGCTTCGCGCACGCTGCGCGCGATTTCCATGCCGTCACCGTCACGCAGCGCAAGCGCGGTGGTGACCAGGTGGATCTCGCCCTCGGCCAGCGCCCTGCGTGCCTCGGCGAGGCTGGCGCAGCCGATCACGTTGACGCCGGGCAGGTCCCGTTCGAGCACGTCGGCGATGAGCTTGCGCACCAGCTTGGAACCGTCGACCACCATCACCCGGGGGGCGTCGCTGATGAGGTGCCGGAGCGCGTCGGACATGCGGGCGGGTCAGGTGGTGGTCGGGCGAGTCTGCCGCAAGAAGTGTCCGGTCACCAGCCATGCGCCCAGCCAGCCGATCACTGTTGCCCCGGCCAGCACGGCGACGGCGCGCAACGGATCCAGTCCGGCCAGGGCGAAGCGGCTGCCGTAGCTCTGCGCCAGCGCGGTCAGCGAAGGCTGCAGGGCGGCGCCGGCGGCCACCAGCAGGCCCAGCGCCAGGGCGCCGGCGACCAGCCCGTACCAGGCGCCCAGGTAGATGAAGGGACGGCGGATGAAGCCGTCGCTGGCGCCCAGCAGCTGCAGCACGCCGATTTCCTCGCGCCGCGACTGGATGTCCAGCCGGACCGTATTGCCGACCACCAGCAGCGCGCCGATACCGAACAGCGCGGCCAGCACCCAGACCAGGCGTTCGCCGAAACCGAGCCAGCCGCGCAGGCGGTCGCGCCATTGCGCGTCGTGCTGGATCAGATCGGCTTCGGGCAGGCGTTCGAGCATCGCCACCAGCCCGGTCTCGTCGCCGCGCGGGGTCACCTGCAGCAGGGTCGGCAGCGGATTGCCCTCCAGCGCGTCCAGGCTGGCGCCCAGGCCGCTGCGCTCGCGAAACTCGGCCAGCCCCTGCTCGGGCGTGCGCAATTCCACCTTGGCCACGTCGGCGCGGCCGCCCAGCTGGACCGCCAGCACCCGCGCGCGCGGCTCCGGCACGTCGAGCTTGAGGAAAACGTCGATGCCGCGCGATTCACTGACATCGCCGGCGAACTGCTCGACATTGGTCAACGCCAGCCACAGGCCCAGTGGCAGCACGAACGCCACCGCCATCACCCCGATGGTGAGCAGGGTGGCCCACGGCCGCCGCACCAGCCGGCCCAGGCTGGAGACGAAGCTGTAGAGATGCTGGTCCAGCCAGATGCCGAAGCCCGAGCGCGGACGCGAGAAGCGGTTGCTGTCGTTCATTCGGCCAGATCCGCGGGCGAGATGTCGTCGACCAGCTGGCCGTGGTCCAGCACCAGCACGCGCTTGCGCATGCGCTTGAGCAGGGCCAGATCGTGGCTCACCACCAGCACGCTGGTGCCGCGTTCGGGCATGGAGGCGAACAGTTCCATGATTTCCGCGGCCAGGGTCGGATCGAGATTGCCGGTCGGTTCGTCGGCTACCAGCAGCTTGGGCTCGGCGACGATCGCCCGGGCAATGCCCACGCGCTGTTGTTCACCGGCCGACAGCTGGGTCGGCAGCGCCTTCTCGCGATGGCCCAGGCCGAGCCGGGCGAGCACTTCGCGGACCCGCTTCTGCACGTCGGCGCGCCGCTCGCCGCGCAGGATCAGCGGCAGCGAGACGTTCTCCATGATCGTGCGATCGGTCAGCAGGCGATGGTCCTGGTGGACCGCGCCGACCTCGCGGCGATGCAGCGGTATGCGTCCGCCGCGCACCTTCAGCAGGTTGCGGCCGGCGAACACCACCGCGCCGCGGCTCGGCCGTTCGCTCAGGTGGATCAGCTTGAGCAGCGTGCTCTTGCCGGCGCCGGAATGGCCGGTGACGAACAGCATCTCGCCCTCGGCCACTTCGAAGCTGACCTCCGACAGGGCGGTGTGCCCGCCGGGATACTGCTTGCTGACGTTTTCGAATCGAAGCACGCTCATGCGGCGATTATGCCGGAGCGCCCAACGCGGAAGCGATGCCCGCGTGGCGCCGGCATCGACGCGGAGGCGATGCCGGGCACCGGGTCGGCGTCAGCCGCCGACCAGCGACTTCAACTTGCGGCCCAGGCGGCTGAAGAACGACGGCTTGTCGTGCTTGCCGGCGACGGGCGCGTTCGCGGCGGGCTTGCCAGCGGCAGGCGCGGACGTGGACGCGGCGATGCCGGCGTCGGCGTTCTCCACCGGACGGCCATGACGGCGGCGGCGGCGCTTGCGCGGACCGCGTTCGCCCTCGGCGCGCTCCGGATGCGGGGCGCGCTCGCCCTCGGGACGCAGCGGGCGCTCGGCGGGTGCCGGCGTGGCGGCCGGGTTGTCCGCACGCGGCGGACGCGGGCTGCGCGGCTTGCGTTCGCCCTGCCCGCCTTCGCGGCGTTCACCCCGGCCACGCCCACCGCCACTGCCACTGCCGCCACCGCTGCGGCGGCCACCACCGCCACGGCGCTGTTCCTCGGCGCTGCGCTGTTCGCGCGCCTCGCGGAAGATCTGGCCGATGCTCTCGCCTTCCTCGCCCTCGCCGCCTTCCACCGGCGCGCGTTCGGGACGCGGCAGCGCGGTCAGCAGTTCGGCGGAGACCGCTTCGACCGGAATCTTCTGCTCGATGTACGCCTCGATATCGGGCAGAGACATCGCGTAGCGCTCGCAGGCGAAGCTGATCGCGTCGCCTTCCGCGCCCAGGCGGGCGGTGCGGCCGATGCGGTGGACGTAGTCCTCGGCATCGAACGGCAGGTCGTAGTTGTAGACGTGCGAGACGCCGTCGATGTGCAGGCCACGCGCGGCCACGTCGGTGGCGACCAGGATTTCCAGCTGGCCCTTCTGGAAGCGGTTGAGCAAGGTCTCGCGCTTCTTCTGCGGGACGTCGCCGGACAGCACGCCGACCCGGTAGCCGGCGCGCTCCAGCGCGCGCGCGACCCGCTCGACGAACGCCTTGGTGTTGACGAACACCATGGTGCGCGCGCCTTCGCTGCGCGACAGCAGGCCCAGCAGCAGCGGGATCTTCTCCTCGTCGGCCGGGAAGTACATGCGCTGGCGCACCCGCGCGGCGGTGACCGTCTCGGCCTCCACCACCAGCTTCTCGGGCTCGTTCATGTGCTCGTAGGCCAGCTCCAGCACGCGATGGCTGAGGGTGGCGCTGAACAGCAGGGTCTGGCGCTCGGTGCGGATCGGCATCCGCCGCAGCAGGAACCGGATGTCCTTGATGAAGCCCAGGTCAAACATGCGGTCGGCCTCGTCCAGCACGCAGACCTCGCAGGCGTGCAGGGAGACGACCTTGTGCTGCTTGACGTAGTCGATCAGGCGGCCGGGGGTGGCGATGATCACGTCCACGCCCTGCTGCAGCAGCTCACGCTGCTTGTCGTAGTCCACGCCGCCGTACACCAGCGCGAAGCGCAGGCCCAGGTCGGCGCCGAACTTCACCGCGTCCTTGTGGATCTGGATGGCCAGCTCGCGGGTCGGCGCCAGGATCAGCGCGCGCGGGTCTTCCGGCTTGCGCTCGGCCAGGGCCGGCCGCGACAGCAGGCGATTCATCACCGCCACCAGGAACGCCAGGGTCTTGCCGGTGCCGGTCTGGGCCTGGCCGGCGACATCGCGTCCGGCCAGCGCCACCGGCAGGGTGAGCGCCTGAATGGGGGTGCAGCGTGAAAAACCGGCGTTCTCCAACCCGGCCAGGAGGGCCGGATGCAGGTCGAACGAGGTAAAAGTAATGTCGGTTAAAGGTTTGTCGCTCATGCTTTCTTCTTTGCGCCGCAGTGTTCCGTTGGCGCGACTGATATAGGGACTGCTCGTGCTTGCATCGCCGTCGGCGGCGTCGCAAACTGCGCCCCCAAAGCCGGATCGCGCGGCCGCCAGGAATGACTTGATCTGGCCGCGGAACGCCCCAGTTTACCCCAAAGAGGTGGCCGTCCCCGGCCTCCCATCCGTCCGCGGCCCGCCGCGGCTCCGCAGGAGAACCCAGTGAGCGAAAAAGTAACCCATGTCGGCGACGCCGATTTCGAGGCCGCCGTTCTGCAATCCGGTGAACCGGTCCTGGTCGATTTCTGGGCCGAATGGTGCGGTCCGTGCAAGATGATCGCCCCGGTCCTGGACGAACTGGCCGAGACTTATGACGGCCGCCTGAAGGTGGTCAAGCTCAACGTGGACGAGAACCGCGCCACCGCCATCAAGTACCACGTCCGCAACATCCCGCTGCTGCTGCTGTTCAAGGACGGCCAGGTCCAGGCGACCCAGGTCGGCGCGGTCGGCAAGGGTCAGCTGACCCAGATGATCGACAAGACGCTCGGCGCCCAGACCGCCTGAGCCGGTCCGGCCGGGCGCCCCGGCTGAACCCGTGCGAACCCGCTGCGGCCCGGCGCTTGCCGTCGCCGCAGCGCGGTGCTAGTGTCCGCACATCCGGCGCCTTTTCTGCGCCGCACCCTTCTGAGTCACCCACACTCCTTCACCCGCCGCCGCGCGTTCGAGCCGGCGCTCGCCATAGCGAGGAATCGCACTTTGTCCGACAGCAGCAACGAAACCGGCGCCCCCGCCGAGAAGCGCGTGCGTAAGCCGCGCGTCGCCAAATCCGCCCCCGAAGCCGCCAGCGCGGCTCCTCCGGCCGAAGCGCCGGCCCCCGCGCCCCCGCCGCCCGCTCCGGCTCCTGCCGTCGAAGCGCCGCGCGCCGCCGCGCCCGCCCAGCCGGAAGGCGCCGCCGACACCGGCGGCGGCCAGCAGCAGGGCCAGGGGGATGGCGAGCCGCGCGACCAGCGCGACGGCAACCGCTTCAACAACAACAACAACCGCCGCGACCGCTTCCGCAACCGCCGTGACCGCGAGCGCGGCCGCGACCGCTACAACGACGGCATGCCCGGCGACGGCAACGGCGGCAACGAGAATTACGTCCCGCGCCAGATGCCGAGCGTCCCGGACGGCTTCCCGCAGTACTCGCTGGGCGACCTCAAGCGTATGCCGGCGCCCAAGCTGCTGGAAATCGCCGAGCAGCTGAACATCCAGGAAGGCGTGGCCCGCGCCCGCAAGCAGGACGTCATCTTCGCCCTGCTGAAGGTGCTGACCCGCCACGGCGAAGGCGTGGCCGCCGACGGCGTGCTGGAAATCCTGCCGGACGGCTTCGGCTTCCTGCGCGCGGCCGAGGCCAGCTACCTGGCCGGCCCGGACGACGTCTACATCAGCCCCAGCCAGATCCGCCGCTTCAACCTGCGCACCGGCGACCACCTGTCCGGCCGCATCCGCTTCCCGAAGGACGGCGAGCGCTACTTCGCGCTGTCGACCATCGACACCATCAACGGCGAGCCGCTGGAAGCGTCGAAGAACAAGGTGCTGTTCGAGAACCTGACCCCGCTGTTCCCGCGTCGCCGCTTCACCCTGGAGCGTGGCAACGGTTCGTCGGAAGACATCGCCGGCCGCATCCTCGACCTGATGGCGCCGCAGGGCAAGGGCCAGCGCGCGCTGATCGTGTCGCCGCCCAAGGCCGGCAAGACGATCATGATGCAGCAGATCGCCACCGCCATCACCACCAACCACCCGGACGTGCACCTGATCGTGCTGCTGGTGGACGAGCGTCCGGAAGAAGTCACCGAGATGCAGCGCACCGTGCGCGGTGAAGTGGTGTCGTCGACCTTCGACGAGCCCGCCGCCCGCCACGTGCAGGTCGCCGAGATGGTGATCGAGCGCGCCAAGCGCCTGGTCGAGCACAAGAAGGACGTGGTGATCATGCTCGACTCGATCACCCGCCTGGCCCGCGCCTACAACAACGTCGTGCCCAGCTCCGGCAAGGTGCTGACCGGTGGCGTGGACGCCAACGCCCTGCATCGTCCGAAGCGCTTCTTCGGCGCCGCGCGCAACGTCGAGGAAGGCGGCTCGCTGACCATCATCGCCACCGCGCTGGTCGAAACCGGCAGCAAGATGGACGAGGTGATCTACGAAGAGTTCAAGGGCACCGGCAACAGCGAAGTGCACCTGAACCGCCGCATCACCGAGAAGCGCGTCTACCCGGCCATCGACATCAACCGCTCCGGCACCCGCCGCGAGGACCTGCTGATCGAGCCGGAACTGCTGCAGAAGATCTGGATCCTGCGCAAGCTGCTCCATCCGATGGACGAAATCGCCGCGATGGAGTTCCTGCTGGACAAGATGAAGAACACCAAGTCCAACGACGAGTTCTTCGCTTCGATGAAGCGCTGAACCAACCGCAAGACGGAAACGCCGGCCCACGCCGGCGTTTCCATTTCCGGCTTCGCTTTCCTCCGATACCGCCATGGATCAACTCAACGCGATGCGCGCCTTCCGGCGGGTTGTCGAACTGGGCGGCTTCGCCCGCGCGGCCGAGGATCTGGGCGCGTCCGCGGCCGGCCTGAGCAAGCAGATCCGGCAACTGGAGGAACACCTGGGCGCGGTGTTGCTGCAGCGGACCACCCGCCGGATGAGCCTGACCGACGCCGGGCAGGCCTACTTCGCCGAATGCAGCCGGCTGCTGGACGAAATGGATCGAGTCGAGCACGCGCTGCGCGCGCAGGCCGGCCAGGTCGAGGGCCGCTTGCGGGTCAACGCACCAACCTCGTTCGGCCTGGCCGTGCTGTCGCCGCTGCTCGGGGATTTCCTGGCCCGGCATCCGCGGCTGAAGCTGGATCTGGCGCTGGACGATCGCGTGCTCGACGTGATCGGCACCGGCTTCGACGTGTCCCTGCGCGTGCGCAGCACGCTGGAGGATTCCTCGTTGATCGCGCGCCGGCTCGGCACGATCCAGCAGATGCTGTGCGCTTCGCCGGACTATCTGCAGCGGCGCGGCGTGCCGGGCACGCCGTCCGAGCTGCTCCAGCACGATGTGCTCGCCTACGCCTTGGCCGACACGCCCGACAGTTGGCAATTGCAGGGCCCCGAAGGAATGACGCGGGTGGCGCTGCCGCCGGCGCGCACCGTCGTCAACAACAGCCTGATGCTGCGCGATCTGCTGTGCGTCGGCCTCGGCATCGGCGCGCTGCCTTCGTTCCTGGCCGCGCCGGCCATCGCCTCCGGCCGTCTGCGGCGCATCCTGCCGGCCTGCGGTTATCCGCCCCGGCAGGTGTATGCGATCTATCCCACCACGCGGCACCTGCCGCCCAAGGTGCAGGTCTTCGTCGATTTCCTCGCCCAGGCGCTGCCGCCCCTGCTGGAAACCGATTCGTAACCGGCAGCGAAAACTGTCCGCACCCGCGAGGCATTTTTCGCCGCCGGCCACGCGCTCAAGCTGGGAATCCCCGGGCCGCCTGTTCCAGGCGCCCGCTCCACAAGGATTCCCGCAACATGAGTGCTTCCCTTCCCCGTCCCCTGCGTCATCTGGCCCTGTCCGCGCTGCTGGCCGCTTCCCTGTCCGCCGCCGCGAACGGCCATGCCGGCGAGGTCGGCACCAGCCCCTGGGGTCCCGGTGACGAAATCGGCCGGCTCAACCTGATCACGCCCGAGTCCCGCGCCGCGATCCTGTCGCGCGTCGATGGCCGTCGCGCCTATGACCTGGCCACCGATTACTACATCGGCATGCCCAGCTGGCAGGGCGCGGGCGATCCGCACTACCAGTTCTGGATGACCCATACGCCGCGCGGCACCGCCGTCGACGATCCGATGGGCGTGGGCGACCCGCTCAACGCCAGCACCAGCTACACCGGCACCGCGTTCTCGATGTACAGCCACACCGGCACCCACATCGACGCGCTCAACCATTTCGGCCTGCACGGGCGGATCTGGAATGGCTTCAGTGCCGACGAACACCTGGGCGATCGCGGCTGGCGCAAGGCCGGCATCGAGAAGTTCCCGAACCTGATCGCCCGCGGCGTGCTGATCGACGTCGCCGCGGCCAAGGGCGTGGAAATGCTGGCGGATCAGTACCGCATCACCCGCGCCGACCTGCAGGCGGCGCTGGCGAAGCAGAAGGTGAAACTGCAGCGCGGCGACGTCGTGCTGATCCGCACCGGCCGGATGCGCCTGTTCGACCAGCCGGATGCCTACATGGCCAATCCTCCAGGCATGAGCCTGGACGCGGCGCGCTACCTGGTCGAGGACGGCGGAGCGATGGTGGTCGGCGCCGACAACCTGAGCTTCGAGACTTTTCCCTCGCAGGAACCCGACGCCTACGTTCCGCTGCACACCTACCTGCTGGCCGAACAGGGCGTGCCGATCATCGAGCTGATCGCCCTGGACGAACTCTCGCGTGACAAGGTCTACGAGTTCGCCTTCATCGGCGGCCCGCTGAAGATCCGGGGTGGCGATGCGGCGCCGTTGCGACCGATCGCACTGCCGCTCAAGTGACGGTCGCGTCCGGAACCGTTCCTCCGGATGTCATCACGCCTACAGAAACGCCCCGCGCAGCGGGGCGTTTCTGTAGAACAGGAAACCGGAGGAAGCCCTGGCGCTCAACCGGACAGCGGCGTCAGTAGGCGGCGACCCTTGCCGACCTCGTAGACTTCGCCGGCCACCAGCGCATCCGGGGCGCACGCATCGTCCTGCTCCATCCAGGGCGCGCTCTGGCGAGGCCCGGGAATGTAGGCACGCCATTCGCCGTAGCCGGGTAGCTTTTCGCCCCAGAAGAGGAAGTCCACCGGTACGCGCACCTGCCAGAACGGGGCATTGGCGGTGTCGCCTTCTGTGGGCGGCTGGAATCGCCAGCGCCTGGCCGCCGTCAGCGCCGCTTCCGAAAGCCATTTGCGCATCTGCCGCATCTGGCGCTCGTTGCCGACGGTGCCCAGGTTGACCTGCTCGGCAAGCACTTCGCCGACCGAACCGTCCCGCTCCACCTTGATCACCAGGTACACGCTGCCGCGCGCGCCCATGCGCACGGCATTCTCCGGAAAACGTGGCGGCGTCATCTGGATGCTGCGAACCGAGTCGGCGCGCTGCCGGAGCTTTTCCGGATCCGCTTCGTCGCCGAAATGGCCACCGGTCAGCGTAACCCGGTAGTTGCCATCCTCAAGCCGGTTGGCCACCACGCGCAAACTCATCCTCGCCTTGCCACGCTGAGGATTGCCGTCAATCACGATGGGTTCGAACTTCCATCCGCCCGAGGCTTTGTCGATCAACTCCGCGACCGCTGCCGGCAACTTCTCCCGCTGATCGATATCGAGCCGGCCAACCGCGCCATCGGCTTCAATGATCACCCAGCCGGTCACCAGCATGCTGGCCTCGGTCTGCTTCCTGATCTCCTTGATGCTCAACTCCGCACTGGCGGCGCCGCTGATCAGCAGCGCCGCGACGCACAGGCAAGCGCGTGCGATTGCCAATGTTCCTTTCATCGCAAGTTCCTCGAATGATCCGCCATCGAGCCTAGCGGGCGAGGAAACCGCCTTCAATTAACATTGACATTCCCGCAGGCCACGGGAAATTGCGCGAACGCCTCGGCTAACGGAGCGTCTCCGCGTCCAGGGCCAGGCAATACTCAGCCCGACAGCGGCGTGAGCAGGCGCCGGCCCTTGCCGATCTCGTAGACGCCGCCGGCCACCATGGCGTCCGGAGCGTCGTCCCCGCCATGCTCCGATTGCATCCACGGCGCACTCTGGCGGGGGCCCGGAACATAGACCTCCCACCGGCCGTAGCCCGGCGCTTTCTTCTCGGGCATCTTGTAATCCACGGGCACCCGCACCAGCCAGAACGGCGCCGCCGCCTCCGCGCCTTCCGTTGGCGGCCGGAAGATCCATTTCTTCGCCACCGCCAGGGCCGATTCGGAGAACGCGTCACGGGCCTGCTGCATCAATCGCTCGTTGCCGACAAAGCCCAGATTGACCTGTTCGGCGATCACATCCGCAACCGTGCCATCGCGCGCCACCTTGACCACCAGATACACGGTGCCCTGTGCGCCCGCGCGCGCCACGCCTCCCGGATAGGCGGGCGGCAAGAGCTTGACGCTCCGCACGGAGTCATTGCGCTTCTGGCGCTCTTCCGGACTGATCGCCTCGTCGCCGAAATGGCCGCCGCGCAGCGCCACCTGGAAGTCGCCATTCGGCAGCTTGTTGGCCACCACCCGCAAGCTCATCCGCGCCTTGCCGCGGCGCCCGACGCCATCGACCAGGATCGGTTCGAACTTCCAGCTCGCAGCAGCCTTGTCGATCAGGCCGGCTACGGCCGGTGGCAGTTTCTCGCGCTGATCGAGATCCAGTTTCGCCACCGTGCCGTCCGGCTCGATGATGACCGCGCCGGTCACCAGCATGCTGGCCTCGACCTGCGCGCGGACTTCCTTGATGCCGGCAACCGCCGTGCAGGCGATACCGAGCAGCAATGCGATCGCCAGCCATCGGCCCATTCCGCGCATTTCCATGATCATGACATTGCTCCTCCGCTATTCGTCCGACACCGACGCCTGCATATCCCCCATGACGAATCAGCCTCCTCCTTCCAGTCGCCTGAAAGGCGAATCCAATGCCACCGGACGCTGATCATCGCCCTGTTTCATCAGGGCCATGCATTCGGGCTTGTCGACCTTCGCGTTCGCCGCCACTGTCCCGCGCAAGCGGCGTTCGAAGTGCAAGGGCATCCTCATTCGCGTCCGGACCGGCTTTCCGTCCACTTCTTCCGGCATGAAACGCAGCTGCTCCACCCAATCCTCGATGGCCTGCTGGAACAGGCGCCGGCTGCGTGCCGGCTTGAACTCGACCGTTTCCAGCGTGGCACTACCGTCGGGTTCCACCACGAACTGCACCAGCCCACTGCCGCCGGCCTGTTGCTTCACCGCTTCGACCGGGTATTGCGGCGGCGGCGACCTCCCATCCGGTCGCCACGCGCCCGGCCCGGCGCCCTTGTAGTCGATCGCCAGTTGATAGCCTTCAGACACCGGTGCGGCGCATACGCCCAGGGTCAGGTAGGTCTTGCCTGCGCGCGGCTGTCCATCGACATCGGGCGGGACGAATCGCCACTGCGTGATCTGGTTGCGGACAAAGGACGCCACCACCTCCGGTAGCTGCTCCGGAAGCTGGATATCCGTGGGACGCCCCATCGCGTCGATGCTCACCGCGGCCCGGGTCTGGAACATCAACAATTCCTGCTCCCCGGGATGGGCCGCCGATGCGACGCAGGTGCAGGCCATCAACAAGGCCGCTGTCAGTATCCGGCCACGTCGCCGCGGAAAACCCCATCGCTTCATCCTTCTTCCCCCATCCCATCCATGTCCATGCCTGTCCTGGAAAACGCGATCAGAGCGCGGTTCCCACCACGGGCGTTTTCAGTTTCACCGAGTAGTCCAGCGCCAGGACTTCGCCGTCCTTCAAGCCGGACGCATCAAACGCCTGGCGGGAAGGCGCGAGCCAGGGGATCGGTCGGGCTGGCCCTGCCGATTCGTAGTGCCAGCCCTCCCGTGGAGGGCGGTCCACATTCATCCGGTAGCTGATCGGCACGATCAGGGTGGTGTCCCCTTGCTCGTGCAAGGCCGTATCGACGGGTTCGAACGTCCAGTCGCGCGCGGCTTCCACCGACGCGGTTTCCAGCAGCGCTCCCCACTTTTCGGCCGCCTTGGCGGCAACTTTCTTGTACGGCCAGGAGGTCTGCACGGCCACGGCGTCAATCACCTTGCCCGAAGCATCGACCCTGACCGCCACCAGTACGTCGCCGCCCACGCCATTGATCGCCGCCTGCTTGGGATAGCGCGGCGGCTTCATCGAGACCGCGTCCCGATACCCCGAGAAGCGGACGTCCTCCACTTGCAATTGGAAGCCCTCGGTCACCTCTCGGGCGATCAGTGTCAGGTGAACGCGGGCCTTCGCATGGGTCGCCTTGCCGTCACGCAGCACAGGCTCGAACTTCCATTGCCGCACCGAGCGCTCGACCAGCGACTTGACCTCCGGCGTCAGCTCGGTGTCGATCCGGTAATCGAACACGGCACCGGTCGGGTCGATACCGATTTCCCCGTTTACCGGCAGCCGCAGCCCCGCATCCTGGGCCAGGACGGTCGTTGCCATGGCCCACAGGGCCAAACCCAGAATCCTTTTCATCAACCATTCTCCGGTTCGACGACCACGAAATGCGGATCCCGCCTAGAGCGCGGTCCCCACCACGGGCGTTTTCAGTTTCACCGAGTAGTCCAGCGCCAAGGCTTCGCCCTGCTTCAAGCCGGTCGCGTCGAAGGCCTGCTGTGCCGGCTCCAGCCAGGGAATGGGCCTGGCGGGTCCGGCCGATTCCTGGCGCCATCCCGCCGTGGCCAGGGGCGCGTTCACCCGAAAACTGATCGGCACCACCAGCGTGGTATCGGCCGGTTCGGATTGCGCGGGATCGTTCGGTTCGAACCGCCACTTGCGGGCGGCATCAACGGATGCCTTTTCCAGTACCTTGCCCCAATAACGCATCGCGCTTTCGCTGATCTTCTCGTACGGCCACGCGCTCTGCACCGCGGCGGCCTCAACAACCTTGCCCTGGGCGTCGACCCGCACCGCCACCAGCACGTCGCCGCTGATGCCGGCCCGGGCGGCTTCCGGCGGATAGCGTGGCGGATTCATCAGCGCCGTCTTGCGATAGCCCGAGAAGCGGGCCTCCTCCACCTCCAGCTGGAATCCGCCGTCCACCTGGTGCGCGATCAGGGTCAGGTGCATGCGCGCCTTGGCGTGGGTGGCGACACCGCCACGCAATACCGGTTCGAACTTCCATTGCCGGACCGAACGCTCCACCAGCGCCTTGACCTCGGGCGTCAGTTCGGAGTCGATGCGATAGTCGAATACGGCGCCTGCCGGGTCGATGCCGATTTCCCCGTTCACCGGCATCCGCAGCTCCGCGGTCTGTGTCTGTGCCTGGGCCAGGGCGGCCAGCAGCCACAGCGCGAGTCCCCAAATCCCCTTCATCTCCCACTCCCTGGATGAACCGCTGCCGAGCCTAGCGCGGGTGGTGACCGGCTTCAATCGCCGCGGCCGGCCCGGGTCGCGGGGGCTGCCTGCATAATGTCCTTCGACCCCGAGGTGAATGCATGCACGGTAGCGGCCTGGAACTGACATTGGTGTTTCTGCTGGCCGCGGTCATCGCGGTACCGGTGTTCAAGCGGCTGGGCATCGGCGCGGTGCTGGCCTACCTGGTCGCCGGCGTGGTGCTGGGGCCGGACGGCATGGCGCTGGTGCGCGATGCGGACCGGGTCCTGGACGCGGCGGAAATCGGCGTGGTGATGATGCTGTTCGTCATCGGCCTGGAATTGTCGCCGTCGCGCCTGCGGGTGATGCGCAAGCCTGTGTTCGGCGCCGGTGGCCTGCAGGTCCTGCTCACCGCGCTGGCGCTGGGCGGCATCGCCCTGCTGGCCGAGCACCATTGGAAAACCTCGCTGGTGATCGGCCTGGGACTGGCGCTGTCCTCGACCGCGGTCAGCCTGCAGTTGCTGTCCGAGCGCAAGGAACTGACCAGCGAGCACGGCCGGCTCGGCTTCGCCATCCTGTTGTTTCAGGATCTGGTGGCGATTCCGTTGCTGGCGGCGATTCCGCTGCTGGGCGGAGCCAAGAACGAGACCCTGACCTGGACCATGGTGTTCCAGGCCATCGGTGCGATGGCGATCGTCATTTTCGGCGGGCGACTGCTCCTGCGGCACATGTTCCGGGTGGTGGCACGCACGCGGATGCCGGAAGTGTTCACCGCCAGCGCGCTGCTGGTGGTGCTGGGCACGGCCTGGTTCATGCAGCTGGCCGGGCTGAGCGCGGGCCTGGGCGCATTCCTGGCCGGCGTGCTGCTGTCGGATTCGGAATTCCGGCACGAGCTGGAATCGCAGATCGAACCCTTCAAGGGCCTGCTGCTGGGCCTGTTCTTCATCGCCGTGGGCATGGACATCGATCTGGATCGGGTGGTCGCCGAACCGCAGATCATCAGCGCCGGCGTGCTGGTGCTGTTGCTGGTGAAGTTCGGCATCCTCTTCCTGCTCGGCCTGTGGCCTGGCCGGCTGGGCGTGCGCGGCGCGCTGATGCTGGGCGGCGCGCTGTGGCTGGGCGGCGAGTTCGCGTTCGTGGTGTTCAACGAAGCCGCGCGCGTGAAGCTGCTGGACGCCGACGTGCGGGATCGCCTGGTCGCCATCGTGGGTGTATCGATGGCGCTGACCCCGCTGCTGATGATGGGCATCTCGCGCTGGGTCTCGGGCATCGCCCGGCCCGTGCAGGACACGCGCGCCTTCGACGACATCCCGGATCAGACCCCGCAGGTTCTGATTGCCGGCATGGGCCGGTTCGGCCAGATCGTGGCGCGCGTGCTCACTTCGCAGCGGATCCCGTTCGTCGCCCTCGAACACAGCCCGGAGACGGTGGACACGCTGCGCCGGTTCGGCGGCGCGCGCATCTACTACGGCGATCCCACCCGCCCCGATCTGTTGCGTTCGGCCGGCGCGCAGCACGTCAAGGTGTTCGTGATCGCGATGGACGATCCGGACACCAACATCAAGGCGGTTCGGCTGATCCGCCGCATGTATCCGAACGCCAAGGTGCTGGCGCGCGCGCGCAACCGCCAGCACGCGTGGCGGCTGATGGATCTGAGCACCGAACCATTCCGCGAGACGCTGGGCACGAGCCTGGAAATGGCCGAGCAGACGCTGGTGGCGCTGGGGCGTTCGCCCGAGGCGGCGGCCCAGCAGGCCCGGCGTTTCCGCGAGCACGACGAGAAGCTGCTGCGCGCGCAGTACCTGGTCTACGACGATGACGCGGCGGTCGTGCAGACCGCGCGCGACGCCGTCGGCGATCTGG
Organism: Pseudoxanthomonas sp. 22568; assembly: GCF_052044485.1. Taxonomy (NCBI): domain Bacteria; kingdom Pseudomonadati; phylum Pseudomonadota; class Gammaproteobacteria; order Lysobacterales; family Lysobacteraceae; genus Pseudoxanthomonas; species Pseudoxanthomonas sp. 22568. The sequence continues at coordinate 81,571 of NZ_JBQENC010000011.1, read as the reverse complement.
AGAAACTGTTCGAGGCCGATGCCAGCGACGAGGATACCGGCGCCACGGATGCCGCGCCACGCGCGACCTGAGGGACACGCGGGAGCGGCAGGACGACGGGCTTCAGCCGCCGGGTTCGCGCAGGAAACGCGCCATCGAGGCACCGGGCGCCACCGGCACGAACTCGCCGGCCACGTCGACGAAACCGCGCATCACCGCGATCTCGCGCGGGGTGCGGTTCAGGGCGTCGCGCAAATCCGGATCCGCACCCGCGCGCAGCAAGCGCTGCACCACCCGCAACAGGCCATGCAGCGCGGCCAGGTGCAGCGGGCCGAAACCGCGCGGATCCTGGGTTTCCAGGGAAACCTCCTCATCGAGCAGGCGCTCGACCCCGGCCAGCACGACCTCCTCGTCGCAGGCGGTGCCCGGTTCGGCGCGCGCCCCCAGCAACAGCAGCAGCGGTGTGACCGAACCGGCGGCGACCTGATCGGGTTCGGCGCCGGACAGCAGCAGGGTGTCGAACAGCGCGACCAGCCGTGGCTTGTCGCGCGAGGTGAAGCCGTACAGGGCGGCGCAATGCAGCGGCGTCAGGCCCTGCGCATCGCCGGCATGCACGTTCGCGCCCGCGGTCAGCAGGCGCGCGACGATGTCCGGCAGTCCCAGCGCGGCCGCCAGCATCAGCACGGTGACGCCGCCCGGCAGGCGGTGTTCCAGTGCGGCGCCGGCCTGCAGCAGCAGCGCCACGATCTCGGCCTGGCGCATGCTCACCGCCGCCGACAACGGGGTGGCGCCGGTGTTCGCCGCGTTCTGCGGATCCGCGCCGCGCGCCAGCAGCAGTTCCACAGCAGCGCGATGACCGCCGCCGGCCGCGCGCAGCAGCGCGGTGCAGCCCTGCGCGTCCGGCGAATCCACCGCGAATCCCAGATCCAGCAAGCGGCGCACCGCGTCGGCGTCGCCGACCATCGCCGCCGCCGGCAGATCGGCGGGCCGCAGCGCGCGGCGCGGCAACGCCCAACCACGCCAGTCCAGCCAGTCGGCCAGATCGCGGCGGCCGCTGGCCAGGGCCACGCCCAGCGGGGTCTGGCCATCGGCGGCGCGCGAATCCGGGCATGCGCCCTTGGCGATCAGTTGGCGCAACGCGAGTTCGCGGCCCAGCGCCGCGGCCAGGTGCAACGCGGTCATGCCGTGGCTGTCGCGGGCTTCGCGATCCACGCCGATATCCAGCAGCCGGTCCAGCAGTCGCGACCAGCCCAGTCGCACCGCCAGCGCCAGCGGCGGATCTCCTAGCGGCGAGGCCGCGAAGGGATCGGCGCCGCGTTCCAGCAGGTCGCAGGCGAACTGCTCCAGCCCGCGCCCGATCTGTTCGCCACGCGCGCAGGCGTCGAGGAAGCGCGCCAGTCCGCCGGCCCCCGCCGGGGACGCGGCGCGGCGCAGCAGGATCTGCACCGAGGCCATGGCCTCGCCGCCACGCGACAGCAGCGCGAACAGCGGCGTGTCGCCGGCCGGATCCAGCGCATCGGCGTCCGCGCCCTGCGCCAGCAGCCATTCCAGGCGTTGCGGCGAAAGCGCGATCTCGGGGTCGTGCAGCAGCGCACCCAGCTCCTGGCGCGATGCCAGCCGCGCCAGTGGCGCCAGTTCGCCACGCGGGCGATCCGCGTGCAGCCCATCGCGCAGCAGCGCGATCGGCGCGCGATCCGGCGGCGGCTGGTCGTCGTCGCCGGCACTTACCGCCGACGGCAGCGGATAGGCGGCATCCAGCGCGGACACGATCGCCCAGCGGCCCGCCTCGGCGGCCAGATCCACCGCGCGCCGGCCCTGCGCATCGGGCTGATCCGCCGCCACGCCCAGGTCCAGCAGGCGCCGGATCAACGCCGGCGAGGCATTCTCGGAGGCGCAGGCCACGCGAACCGCGTTGCGCTGTTCGGTGTCGCTCACGGTCACGTCCACGCCTGCTTCGGCCAGTCGCTCCAGCACCGCGATGCGGCCGCCACGCGCGGCTTCCAGCCACGGCGTGCGCCCCTGTGCATCGTGGGCATGCACATCGGCGCCCGCGGCCAGCAGCGTGTTGACGATGTCGATATGGCCGGCGAGCGCGGCTTCGTGCAGCGCGCTGCGGCGCTGGCCGTCACGGGTGTCGACCTTGGCGCGGTGCTTGAGCAGCAACTGCACGCCGGCGGGATCGTCTTCCTCGGTGGCGGCGGCGGCCAGCAGCACCGGTTGCCCGCCGGCCGGTTCGGGACGCGCGCCACGCTCGAGCAGGAACTTGGCCAGGCGCCAGTTGCCGGCCACGCAGGCCACGCCCAGCGGACTCAGGCCATCCTGGTTGATGGCATCGATCTCGGCGGCGGCATCGCGCAACAGGGCGACCACGCCGGGATCTGAACTGCGCGCGGCATGATGCAGCGGGGTGTTGCCGTCGCCATCGGCGACCCGCGGATCGGCGCCGTTGGCCAGCAGGGTGGTCACCGCGTCGGGACGGCCATGCCAGCTGTCGCGGGTGGCGGCCAGCAGCGGGGTCATGCCGGCGTGGGCGTGGTTGAGATCCACGCCATGGCCGATCAGGGTGCGCAGCAGGCGCAGATCCGGCAGCACCGCGGCCAGCACCGGCAGGCTGCGCTGATCGCGCGAGGACGGCGCCGGCAGCGCATGCGGATCGGCGCCGGCTTCCAGCAGTTCGAGCGCGCGATCGACCCGGCCGCCACGGGCGGCGTCGAACAGGGCCTGTTCCAGATCCGCTTCGTGGACCGGTGCGGGCGCCGTTGCGCTTTCCTGCATTGGCGGCAGGCCGGCACTCATTTCCACCACCGGCAGGCCGCGCGCGGCGGCGATGGACTGGATGCCCCAATGCAGCGCCGGCAGCACCAGCACATAGATCGGGGCGACGATCAGCCGCGTTTGCGCCGGAAGCAGATCCGGCCACGCCAGCACCAGGCCGCCGGCGATCGCCAGCGCCACCAGCGCGGCCACGCCCAGCCCGCGCCAGGCATGGAAATCCCGCTCGGCCAGCGCGCGCCAATGCCAGCCCAGGCTGCCCGGTTCGCGCTCGATACCCTGCCACAGCGGCCAGGTCCGCCACAGGCCGATCAACAGCACGCCCACCACCGCGCTCAGGCCCAGCGCCGCCTGCAGGCTGCCGCTGTCACCCAGCGCCGACAGCGGCCAGGCGATCAGCACCGCCACGGTCACGAACGCGCCGCCCCAGGCGATCAGCAGGGCCGGCAGCGATTCGCGCCAGTCGCGCGCCAGCGGCAGCGGCCGGCTGCCGCGTTGCCACGACCAGGCCAGCGCCAGCGCCGGCTGCGCCAGCCAGGCGCCGAACGCCGCCAGCGGACCACCGACCCAGCCCAGCGCGGCCAGGGCCACGCCCAGGAGACCGGCGATCGCGGCCAGCCGGCGTTGTTGGCTTGCGGACTCAGGCATCGGTGGATTCGTCGCTGTCCGGCTGCGGCGGGAACTGGATATGGAATCCGCGCGCGGCGAGGTTGCCGCGCACCACCCCGGCGTCTTCCCGGGCCAACTTGCGTTCGGGGGTGAGCGCCACTTCCAGCACGAAGCTCAGGTCGCCCAGTTGGGTGCGCAGCGGTTCGGGCAGGCGGGTGAAGTCGTCGCGCGCGGCCAGGTACACATAGGTGTCCGCCTTGCGCAGGCTTTTGTAAACGAAGGCTTGCATCCGCGCGTACGCGTCCTGCCGTGGAAAAGTAGGGAATGGCGGAGATTGTGGAGGAAACCCGAATGCGGGGAAACCCTGCACGTTCAGGCCTCGCATGACCATCGGCGGGCGATGCCGGCATCCGCGGCTGCTACGCTTGCACCCTTTCACACCGGCCTAACGGAAACTCCATGCGCCACGTTCTGCCCGCCCTGCTCCTGCCACTGTCGCTGGCCCTCGCCGGCCCCCTTTCCGCGCAGGAAGCCACGCCACTCACCATCGAACAGGTGATGGCGGATCCGGACTGGATCGGTCCGCCGGTCGAACGCGCCTGGTGGTCGTGGGATGGCCAGCGCGTGCAGTACGACCTCAAGCGGCCGGGCAGCCTGAGCCGCGACACCTACGTGCAGGCCGTCGCCGGCGGCCGCGCCGCCGAACGCGTCGGCGATGCCGAGCGCGGTGGCCTGGACGCGCCGAACCCGCAGATCGACGCGCGCGGGCAGCGCATGCTGTTCGTACGCAACGGCGATGTGTTCCTGCGCGATCTGCGCAGCGGCGCGCTGACCCAGCTCACCCGCAGCAACGACACCGAGGCGCAGGCGCGCTTCGCCCGCGACGGCGGCGTGATCTGGCGCAGCGGCAACGACTGGTATCGCTGGACCGCGCAGGGCGGCACCACCCAGGCGCTGGTGCTGCGCGCGGAAAAGGATCCCAATGGCGCGCCCAAGGCCGACGCGCTGCGCGAACAGCAGCTGCGCACGCTGGAGACCCTGGCCCGGGATCGCGCGTTGCGCGATGCCTTGCGCCAGCAGGACGACGCCTGGCGCAAGGCCGACGGCAGCCGCGCGCCGGCGCCGGTCTACCTCGGTGCCGACGTCGCCATCGCCGACAGCGCGATGTCGCCGGATGGCCGCTGGGCGCTGGTGGTGACCCAGGCCAAGGGCGCCGACGAAGGCCAGGAAGGCAAGATGCCGATGTACGTCACCGAGTCCGGTTACGAGGAATTCCAGAGCGTGCGCACCCGCGTGGGCCGCAACGATCCGGTGCCGCAGTCGCTGTGGCTGGTCGACGTGGCCGCGGGTAGCGTCCGGCCGCTGGCCTACGACGCGTTGCCCGGCATCGCCGAGGATCCGCTGGCCGCGATGCGCAAGGCGGCGGGCAAGGATCCGCTCAAGGGCAACCGTCCGCTGCGCGTCGAGAGCGAAGCCACTGCCGCGATCGCCTGGAGCGACGACGGCCGCCAGGTCGCGGTGCAGTTGCACGCGATCGACAACAAGGACCGCTGGATCGCCACCGTGGACCTGGTCGGCGCGCGCCTGCAACCGCGCCACCGGCTCAGCGATCCGGCCTGGATCAACTGGAACAACAACGAATTCGGCTGGTTGCCCGACGGCAGCCTGTGGCTGCTGTCCGAGCAGTCCGGTTATTCGCACCTGTACACCATCCAGGGCAACGGCAAGCCGCGCCAGCGCACCAGCGGCCGCTGGGAAGTGACCTCGCCGGTGCCGACCACCGACGGCAGCGCCTTCTTCTTCCTGTGCAATCGCGCCAATCCCGCCGACTACGAAATCTGCCGGTTGGATCTGGCCGGCGACCAGGTCAGCGAGGTCACCGCGCTGGACGGCGTGGAGCGCTTCGCGCTGTCGCCCGATGATCGGCGCGTGCTGGTCAGCCATTCCAGCGCCTACGTGCCGACCCAGCTGTCGGTGGTCGACGCGGCCGGCGGCACGCCGACCGCGCTCACCGACACCCGCACGCCGGCCTTCAAGGCGCGCGAATGGATCCAGCCGGAAATCGTGCAGGTGCCGTCGAAGCATGGCGCGGGCCAGGTATGGGGCAAGTACTACGGACCGAAGACGCTGGAGCCGGGCAAGCGCTATCCGATCGTGATGTTCGTGCACGGTGCCGGCTACCTGCAGAACGTGCACCATCGCTACCCCACCTACTTCCGCGAGCAGATGTTCCACAACCTGCTGGTGCAGCGCGGTTACATCGTGCTGGATCTGGACTACCGCGCCAGCGAGGGTTATGGCCGCGACTGGCGCACCGCGATCTATCGCAACATGGGCCATCCGGAGCTGGAGGACTACCTGGACGGCCTGGACTGGCTGGTCGAGACCCGCCAGGGCGATCGCGACCGCGCCGGCATCTACGGCGGTTCCTACGGCGGCTTCATGACCTTCATGGCGCTGTTCCGCAAGCCGGGCGTGTTCAAGGCCGGCGCCGCGCTGCGTCCGGTGGTCGACTGGACCCAGTACAACCACGAATACACCTCCGGCATCCTCAACACCCCGGAGCTGGATCCGCAGGCCTACCGCACCTCCTCGCCGATCGAATACGCCGCCGGGCTGCAGGATCACCTGTTGATCGCGCACGGCATGATCGACGACAACGTGTTCTTCCGCGATTCGGTGGTGCTGACCCAGAAACTGATCGAACTGCACAAGGACAACTGGGAACTCGCGCCATATCCGCTGGAGCGCCACGGCTTCACCCGCGCCGATTCCTGGCTGGACGAATACAAGCGCGTGCTGAAGCTGTTCGAGAACAACCTGAAGTAAGCGTCATGCCGGCCGCGCCACGTTCCCAGTTCGTCACCATCACCGCGTGGCTTTCGCTCGCGCTGGCGCTGGTGGGCGTGCTGACCGGACTCCTGCAGTGGGCGATGTTCGCCGCCAGCCCGGCGGATCAGGGCCTGCTGGACGCGCTGACCGCCGGCGGCGGGTCCGGCCTCCCGCTGCCGCCATCGCTGCTGTGGGTGTTCGATCACCTTGGCCTGTTGCTGCTGGCGTCGCTGCTGTCATCGGTGCTGCTGGCGGTGGCCTCGTGGGGCCTGTTGCAGCGCCGTGAATGGGGCCGCTTCGGCTTCATCGTCCTGCTCGCCGGCGGCGCCCTGCTGACGCTGGCGGGGGCTTTCGCTTTCGACTGGCTGATGGGCGATCTGAACGCACGGGCCGGGTTCGATCCCGGCAACGTGGATCCATTGCTGGCCAACCTGCAGGCGGCCATGCGGATGGCGATCTACGCCGCCGCGTTGCTGATCGGAATCCTGCACGGCGCCATCGTGTGGAAACTATGCACGCCCGCCGTGCGCGCGGAATTCCACTGACGCTCGGAGTCCGCGCGGCGCCGATATACTGGCGCCCCCCACAACGAGCGTTTGTTCATGTCACGAGCATGGATGCTGACCGCGCGGATCGCCGGTGCCCTCCTGATTGGCCTCCCCACCCTGGCGCTGGCCGCGTCGCCCGCCTGCGGCGTCTACCGCAACGCCGATGGCAGCCGCGAGCTGCGCATCGAGACGACGGCCACCGCGACCGAGCACACGTCGTACCAGGCGCCGCGTCCGCTGGCCTACGCCCCGGCCGGCGACAACATCACCGCCTACGATCTGGAAAGCGCCTACTCCGAAACCTGGACGCCGGAAAACGGCGGCCGCGCGCTGCGCACGGAAATGGACGAGGTCTACACGCTGGCGCAATCCGCGCAGTGCGCGACGCCTCCGCCAGCGCCCGACGGCGGCTGCCGCGCGGATCTGGCCGGCTGCTTCGAGGCCCGGACCGAGGCCGATGAGCCGACCCTGGCGCGCTGGTGCGAACAGGAAGCCCTGCCGTTCGCCTGCGTGGCGCTGATTGAAGGCTTCCAGGAAGCCGCCGATCAGGCATCGCGCGGCGACGCCGGGACGGAAGAGGCGCCGCCGGAGTGTGTGGAAGGCCATCCGGCCTTCTCCGAAGCCGCCTGCGAGGTCAAGGTCAAGGAGGCGATGACGCGCGCCTTCGCCGATGCCTTCAAGGGCATGTACGCCGACGATCTTCCCCTTTCCGGGCCGCACCTGGATCGCAGCCTGGCGTTGTGCCAGCGCAGCGGTTCGGCCAAGGTCTGCGGCGCAGCGGCGGAGAAACTGTGGAACGCCGGGCGCTACCTGGATGCGCGCGCCGCGCTCACCCTCGCCTGCGAGCGCGGCGGCGACAAGGACGCCTGCGGCAAGACGGCACCGCTGGCGGCGCTGACCGCGGCGGACCTGCGCGCCGCGCCGGCCACCGCCCTGCCCTGCGGTGCCTACGCGGCGGAGAGCGGACTGATGTCCGAACTCGGCTTCGGCGATGCCGGCCGGGTCGAAGGCGGCTTCGGCAGCGTCATGCGTGCGCGCCTGGAGAACGGCCTGATCCGCATCCGCCACGACAAGGGCGGCGATTTCGTATTCAAGGCGATTGGCGGCGATCGCCTGCTCGGCCTGGACAGCTGGAACCGCTACGCGGTCTACCGGCGTGGCGAAGGCGGCGCGGATCGCTGCGCGCCGCCGCGCCAGTTCGTCGAGCACCCGCTGGTCGAGGATTGCCCCGCCATCAGCCAGGCCGGCGGCGCCGAAGCCTGCTGCAAGGCCGGCAAGCTGCAGGGCTGCAACGCGCTGGGTCACCAGCGCGCGCTGGAAGGCAATTGGGCCGCCGCCCAGCCGCACTATCTGCGGATCTGCGCGGCCGGCGTGCGCGTGGGCTGCGAGAACCTGATCCGGGCCTATGCGGAAACCGGCGATGACGCCGTCATCGAGTCGATGCGCGCCGTGTGCGCCAAGGACGAACGCCACGTCGCCTGCGATGTGCTGGAAACGTCCAACTGGGAACAGATGGGCGTCGGCCGCGCGCTCCAGGACGCCTTGCGCGAACTGGAACAGGAAGCCGGCGACGACGCCCCGGAAGAAAGCGAAGCGACGCCCTGACGATCGCCCCGGTGCCGCCGCACCGTTCGCCGGAAAAGGACGGCGGTGGCGGCCCGCCGCTAGAATGACGGGCATGAACGACATCATGCCCGTCCGCGACTATCTCACCGACCTGCAGGACCGCATCTGCGCCGCCATCGAGGCGGCCGACGGCCAGGCCCGCTTCCAGGAAGATTTGTGGAACCGGCCCGAAGGCGGCGGCGGCCGCACCCGCGTGCTGCGCGGCGGCGGCGTGTTCGAGCAGGCTGGCATCGGCTTTTCGGACGTCTCCGGCAGCAAGTTGCCGCCCTCGGCGTCCGCGCATCGTCCCGAGCTGGCCGGCGCCTCCTGGCGCGCGGTCGGCGTCTCGCTGGTGTTCCATCCGCGCAATCCCTTCCTGCCCACCACCCACGCCAACGTTCGCCACTTCCGCGCCGAGCGCGACGGGCAGGCGGTGGCGTGGTGGTTCGGTGGCGGTTTCGACCTGACCCCGTTCTATCCGTTCGACGAGGACGTCCTCCACTGGCACCGCACCGCGCGCGAGCTGTGCGAACCGTTCGGCGGCGCCGAGCGCTATGCCGCGCACAAGCACTGGTGCGACGAGTACTTCTTCCTCAAGCACCGCGGCGAGACCCGTGGTGTCGGCGGCCTGTTCTTCGACGACCTGGGGCAGGATTTCGAACGCGACTTCGCCTACCTGCGCGCGGTCGGCGACGGTTTCCTCGATGCCTACCTGCCGATTGTCGAGCGCCGCAAGGACACGCCGCACGGCGAACGCGAGCGCGAGTTCCAGTTGTACCGCCGTGGCCGCTATGTGGAGTTCAACCTGGTCTACGACCGCGGCACCCTGTTCGGCCTGCAGAGCGGCGGCCGCGCCGAATCCATCCTGATGAGCCTGCCGCCCTACGTGCGCTGGGAATACGGCTACCAACCCGAAGCCGGCAGCGCCGAGCAGCGCCTGCGCGACTACCTGCGCCCGCGTGACTGGTTGAATGAACTGGGGTGAGCCGGCGGGGCGGTCGCTCTGCCATACCCTAAGCGAATCGCCTTCGGTCCCCCTTCTGCAAGCGCCTTTCAACAGCCGCATGGCTGGTCAAAGGGGAGGAACGGCGGGTGTGGCCAACGCGACGGATATGCCGTGGTGGTCGGATGAAATCCCCGGAAACCTCTCTTTTATCACTCGGCGCCACAATCGCTCAGCGCGATGCGCGGTCGCACATCCTCGAATCGCCGAAGCGAACGTCAAGGACGCACGAATCCGGTAGGAGCGCCGTCCCCGGCGCGAGCCTTTGCGCGGATTGCGAAGCTTAAAAAGCTCGCGGCCGGAGGCCGCTCCTACCGGGGGGCTTGTCCTTTGAAAAAAGGGGCGGTCCCCCGCGAAGCGGTTGACGGGGATCTGCTTCCAGCATGAATACTGGCGCTTCCGCCAACCGGATGACGGGTCACCCCTCACGCATGTCGCGCCACCAGCGTGATGTGTCCATTGGTTTCCAGCACCGCCAGATGGATCTCGTCGATCGCGTCGATGCCCGCCTCGCGCATCGCCTTGTCGAAATCCTCGCGGCTGATCAGCTCGCGCCGCAGGACATCCTTGTAAACCTTGCCCTCGCGTGCCAGCAGCACCGGCGAACCTTCCACCAGCGCCTCGAACCGGCGGTTGCGCGCCGACGCCAGGCCCACCAGCCAGTTGATCGCCATCAGCGTGCCCGCCAGCAGCAGACCGCCACCCACCGAAGCGTCCTCGCCCAGCAGCGCGTTCTGGACCGCGTTGCCCAGCAGCACCACCAGCAGCATGTCGAACGAGGTGAATTGTCCCATCGTGCGCTTGCCGGATACCCGGATCATCACCAGCAGCGCGAAGTAGACGATGACCGCGCGGGCGATGAAGCCCCACCAGGGCATCGAGAGGTTGAACGTCTGATGCAGGAAGGAATCCATGTCCAGGCTCCGTTCGGGTTGCCGACACGTTAGCGTGCCCGGTCTCGAAGGACGCACAAATAAAAAGCCCCGAAGACCAGGGGGAGGTCATCGGGGCCAGGGGAACGGGGACCTGGGGAGGGGTCGCCGTTCCGGGGAGATCGCTCCAGGGGATGGGAGAGATCCGCGACAGACGTTGCATCTGTCGCGAGTTATCTGACCATTTCCCACATGGATGGTTCGTGAAGATTCCCGTTAAGAATCCGTGGAATTAAGGCCGCATTCATTTTATTGAACTGTCCAGTTCAAAAATTGAATCGCACCCTGTTTCTACATCCCGCGCGCAAGTTTCTGGTTGTCAACGGGTTTCCGGATTTAGACGTTCAAATCGGTCTCAGTGGGCCTGATCCCAGTCGTCGCCGACCCCGCTGTCGACCACCAGCGGAACGATGAGTTGCGCCGCCGCCGACATCCGCGCGCCGGCCTCGGCCACCAGCGTGGGCACGAAGTCGGCATCGGCCTCGAACACCAGTTCGTCGTGCACCTGCAGGATCATCAGCGCGCGTTCGCGATGCTCGGCCAGCCACGCGTCCACCGCGATCATCGCGCGCTTGATAATGTCCGCGGCCGTGCCCTGCATCGGCGCGTTGATAGCCGCGCGCTCGGCGCCTGCACGCTGTCCCTGGGTACCCTTGTTGATGTACTCCAGGTACAGCCGGCGGCCGAACACGGTCTCCACGTAGCCATGCTCGCGCGCCTGCTGGCGGGTGCGCTCCATGAAGTCGCGCACGCCCGGATAGCGGCTGAAGTACAGCGCGATGTAATCCTGCGCCTCGCCGCGGCCGATGCCGAGCTGGCGAGCCAGGCCGAATGCGCTCATGCCGTACATCAGGCCGAAGTTGATCGCCTTGGCCGCGCGGCGCTCGTTGGAGGTCACGTCCTCCAGCTGTCGCCCGAACACTTCCGCCGCGGTCGCCTTGTGGATGTCGGCGCCCGATTCGAACGCGCGCACCAGGCCCGGATCCTCGGACAGGTGCGCCATGATCCGCAGCTCGATCTGCGAATAATCGCAGGCGATCAGCTTGCGCCCCGGCGGCGCCACGAACGCCTTGCGGATGCGACGGCCGTCCTCGGTGCGGATCGGGATGTTCTGCAGGTTGGGATCGGTGGACGACAGCCGGCCGGTGGCCGCACCGGCCTGGTGATAGCTGGTGTGCACGCGGCCGGTGACCGGATTGACCATTTCCGGCAGCTTGTCGGTGTAGGTGCTGCGCAGCTTGGCCAGCCCGCGGTACTCGAGGATCACGCGCGGCAGTTCGTGCTGGTCGGCGATCGCCTCCAGCGCCTCCTCGTTGGTGCTGGGCTGGCCGGTCGGGGTCTTCAGCACCGCCGGCAGCTTGAGTTCGTCGAACAGCAGCGCTTGCAGCTGCTTGGGCGAATCCAGGTTGAAGCTGCGCCCGGCCAGTTCGGTGGCCTTCTGCTGGGCGGCCAGCATGCGCTTGGCCAGGTCCGCGCTCTGCCGGCGCAGTTCGTCGCCGTCGATGCGCACGCCATTGGCCTCGATGCGCGCCAGCACCGGCACCAGCGGCATCTCGATGTCGCGATATACGCGCTCCAGGCCCGGCTCGGCGGCGAGTTTCGGCGCCATCACCCGGTGCAGGCGCAGGGTCACGTCGGCGTCCTCGGCGGCGTAGCGGGTGGCGTCGTCCAGCGCCACTTGCGAGAACAGGATCTGCTTGGCGCCCTTGCCCGCGACCTGTTCGTACTTGATGGTGTCGTAGCCGAGGAAGCGCTTGGCCAGGCTGTCCATGTCGTGGCGGTTGCTGCCGGAGTTGTATACGAAGCTCTCCAGCATGGTGTCGTCGGCATAGCCGCCGACCTCCACGCCATGGCGGCGCAGCACGTGCAGATCGTACTTGCCGTGCTGGCCGAGCTTGCGCTTGCCGGGATCGGCGAACAACGGCGCCAGCCGCGCCAGGGTGGCGGCCTGGTCCAGTTGCGCGGGCGCGCCCGGATAGACGTGCCCCAGCGGCAGGTAGGCCGCCTTGCCGGGTTCCACCGCGAAACTCATTCCGACCAGGTTGGCCTGCATCGCGTCCAGACTGTCGGTCTCGGTGTCGAAGGCGAACTCGTCGGCCGCCGCCAGCCGGGCGATCCAGGCCTCGAGCTGGGCCTCGGTCAGGACCGTTTCGTATTCGCCGGGCGCGGACCACGCCGCATCGATCGGCGCGGCATCCGGCGCCGGCCCGGACACGAAACCGGTGCCGCGCGCGCGGCCGGGTTCCTTCTCCGCGACCGCGACCGCGCCGGCGGCGCCGCCGTCCAGTTCCTTCAAGGCCTGGTTGAAACCGTAGCGCGAATACAGCTCGCGCAGTTCGCCGACATCGCGATTGCGCAGCGCCAGCGTCTCCGGCCCGCCGGGCAGCGCCACATCGGTCTTGATGGTGACCAGTTCACGGTTCAGCGGCAGCCGCGGCAGCGCCGCGCGCAGGTTCTCGCCGATCTTGCCCTTGATGCCGTCGGCACCGGCGACGATCGCATCGAGCGTGCCGTATTCGCCCAGCCACTTGGCGGCGGTCTTGGGACCGCACTTCTCCACGCCGGGCACGTTGTCCACGGTATCGCCCATCAGGGCAAGGAAGTCGACGATCTGCTCCGGCCGCACGCCGAACTTCTCCATCACCGCCTCGGCCGAATCCATCCGGCTGCCGCTCATGGTGTTGACCAGCGCCACGCCCGGTCGCACCAACTGGGCGAAATCCTTGTCGCTGGTGGAAATGGTGACGTCGATGCCCTGCGCCGCGCCCTGCAGCGCCAGCGTGCCGATCACGTCGTCGGCCTCCACGCCTTCAACGCACAGCAGCGGAAAGCCCAGCGCCTCGACGATCCGGCGCATCGGTTCCACCTGCGCGCGCAGATCCTCGGGCATCGGCGGACGGTTGGCCTTGTACTCGGGATACAGGACGTCGCGGAAGGTCGGTCCGCTGGCATCCAGCACGAAGGCCACGTAGTCGGGCATTTCCTTGAGCGTGGCGCGCAGCATGTTGACCACGCCGAACAGCGCGCCGGTCGGTTCGCCGGCGGCGTTGGTCAGGGGCGGCAGCGCATGGAACGCGCGGAACAGGTAGCTGGATCCGTCGATCAGGACTAGTCGTTTCATGCGGCGATTCTACGCCCCGCCGCGGGCGCGGCGTCACGGCGCTTTGGCGACGATTGGCGCATAATCCCCAAACCGGTCATTCCCGAGGAGTCCGCGATGTCCCGCATGACGTTGGCACCCGCCGCGCTTGCCGTGTTGCTGCTGGCAGGTTGCGCGTCGATGAGCGGCGCCCAGGACGATCCCGGCATGGATCTGGCCGACGCCCAGGTCGCGGTCCGCACCGAAACCAATGGCGACGTGATCGAGGAATACCGCGTGGCCGGCCAGCTGCGCATGGTCAAGGTCACCCCGGCGCGGGGTCCGGCCTATTACCTGATCGACGAAAACGGCGACGGCCGGCTGGACAAGAGCAAGGGCGAAGGCCCGGTATCGCCGGTGTACTGGAAGATCTACGGCTGGTGAGTCGCGGTTTCGGTCGCGGATGGTGGTTTACCGGTTCGTGATGCCCTGGCTGCGACGGGAAGAAGACGCCTAGTTCCGGCGCGTGCCCCCATCCGCCCTTCGGGCACCTTCCCCCGCAGGCGGGGGAAGGAATCCATGTGATGTGCGCGGCCTGTGGCCGCGAGCCTTCCATTTCGCAGGGACCGGGGAGAGAAGGCCCATCCCTGTCGCGAGGCAGCGGAAAGCCCGCGGCCACAGGCCGCGCGCGCTGCGGATCAGCGCACCACCAGCACCGGCACGTGGCTGTGGGTCAGCACTTCGTGGGTCTGGCTGCCGATCAGCAGGCGTCCCAGACCACGCCGGCCATGCGAGGCCATCACGATCAGATCCGCCTTCTGTTCGGTTGCCGCTTCGATGATGCCTTCGGCCGCGTAGCGATCGCGGATGTGCACCGGCGTGATTGCCAGGCCCCGCGCCCGCGCGTGCTCGGTGACCCCGTCGAAGATCCGCTGGGCGGCCTCGTCCTGGGCTTTCTGGTAGTCGGTGGAGAAGCGGTTGGCCGCGCCCCAGCCAAGGGCGTCGTCAAAGCCGGTGACGATGGGTTCGCTGACGGTCACCACGGCGACCTGCGCCTTGAGCTGGCTGGCCAGCACCAGCCCCTGCTCCACGCCCTTCATCGCCAGCTCCGAACCGTCGGTCGCTATCAGGATGCGCTGATACATGGGGATACCTCCGTCGTCGTGGGGTGGAACCATTACACGCCGGAATGCCTCGCCATGCCTTGATCGGAATCAATCCGCGGGCGTCACACCGCCTGCAAATTGGCATAGGCGAGCACCAGCCATTTGCTGCCTTCCTCGTCGAAGTGGACCTGCACGCGCGCATGCGCGCCGCTGCCCTCGTAGTCAGTTACCACACCGCGCCCGAATTTCGCGTGCACGACGTTCTGGCCGAGCTTGAGCGTGGGCGATTCCACCGCGGCGTGGCCCAGATCGCGGCGCGGGCCGTAGCTGGCCGCCGGGCGGGACACCTGCACGCGCGGACGCACCTCGTTCAGCAGCGCGGTGGGAATTTCGCGCAGGAACCGCGAGGGAATGCCGTACATGTCCTGGCCGTGCAGGCGGCGCGCCTCGGCGAAGCTCAGCACCAGCTTCTGCCGCGCGCGGGTGATGCCGACGTAAGCCAGGCGGCGCTCCTCCTCCAGCCGGCCGCTCTCGTCCAGCGACTTGTTGCTGGGGAACAGGCCCTCTTCCAGTCCGGCCAGGAACACCAGCGGGAACTCCAGGCCCTTGGCCGAATGCAGGGTCATCAGCTGCACGCCGTCCTCGCCGGCCTGGGCCTGGCCCTCGCCGGCTTCCAGTGCGGCGTAGGCGAGGAAGGCGACCAGATCGGTCATGCCCTGGGTCTCCTCGTCGTCGACGCGGACGAAACGCGAGGCCACCGACACCAGTTCGTCCAGGTTGTCGGTGCGCGAATCCAGTTGGCCGCGGCTCTCGGCGGCATAGTGTTCGCGCAGGCCCGAGCGCATCAGCGCGTGATCGATGCGGTCCTGCAACGGCAACTCGCCGGTTTCCGCCGCCAAGGCTTCGACCAGCGCCAGGAAACCGGCCAGGGCGTTGCGCGCCCGCGCCGCCAGCGCGGTGCCGCCGACCTGCTGCCGCGCAGCCTGCCACAGCGACAGCGATTCCGCGCGCGCCAGCCGGCGCACTTCGTCCATGGTGCGATCGCCGATGCCGCGCGCCGGCGTGTTGACCGCCCGCTCGAAGGCCGCATCGTCGTCACGGTTGGCCATCAACCGCAGGTAGGCCAGGGTGTCCTTGATCTCGGCGCGCTCGAAGAAGCGCATGCCGCCGTATACCCGGTACGGCACCTGTTCCGACAGCAGGGTCTCTTCGAATGCCCGCGACTGCGCGTTGCTGCGGTAGAGGATGGCCGCGTCGTTGAGGCTGCCGCCATCGCGTACCCACTGGCGGATGCGCTCGACCACGAAGCGGGCTTCGTCGATTTCGTTGTAGGCCGCGTACAGATCGATCGGCTCGCCGTCGCCGCTGTCGGTCCACAGCTGCTTGCCGATGCGGCCGGGGTTGTGCGCGATCACCGCGTTGGCGGCATTGAGGATGTTGGCGCTGGAGCGGTAGTTCTGCTCGAGCCGGATGGTGCGCGCCTGCGGGAAGTCCTTGAGGAAGCGCTGCACGTTCTCGACCTTGGCGCCGCGCCAGCCGTAGATGGCCTGGTCGTCGTCGCCGACCACGAACACGTGGCCGGTGTCGCCGGCCAGCACCCGCACGAACGCGTACTGGATGGCGTTGGTGTCCTGGAACTCGTCGATCAGCAGCTCGCGGAAGCGGTGCCGGTAATGCGCCAGCAGCGCCGGGTTGTCGCGCAGCAGTTCGTGCGCGCGCAGCAGCAGTTCGGCGAAATCGACCAAGCCGGCGCGATCGCAGCGCTCCTGGTACAGCACGTAGGCCCGGCGCAGCGTGTCGGCCCAGATGTCGTCGCCCGGCTGCAGGTGTTCGGCGCGCCGGCCTTCGTCCTTCTGCGCGTTGATCCACCAGGCGATCTGGCGCGGCGGGAAGCGCGCCTCGTCCAGTTCCAGCTGCTGCACCACCCGCTTGACCAGGCGGATCTGATCGTCGCTGTCCAGCACCTGGAAGGTTTCCGGCAGCTTCGCTTCCTGCCAGTGCAGGCGCAGCAGGCGGTGGGCCAGGCCGTGGAAGGTGCCGATCCACATGCCGCGGCTGCCGTTGCGCAGCTGCAGGTCGGCGCGCGCGCGCATCTCGCCGGCCGCCTTGTTGGTGAAGGTCACCGCCAGGATGCCGTGGGTCGGCACGCCCTCGACTTCGTTGAGCCAGGCGATGCGGTGGGTGAGCACGCGGGTCTTGCCGGAGCCGGCGCCGGCCAGGACCAGGTAATGGCCCGGCGGCGCGGAGACGGCCTCGCGCTGCGCGGGGTTCAGATCATCGAGTAGGTGAGAGACATCCACCGCGGCATTTTACAGGACGCCACGGTGGAAACCCCGTCGCGCCGCTCAGTGGGCGGCGGCGTGCTCGCGCTTGGGGGCAGCGGCACTCATCAACTTGTCGGTGTAGGCGATGCCGATCGCCGACAGGATGAAGGCGCCATGGATGATGGTCTGCCACATCACGCCGATGGAGGTGACCGAGGTGCACTTCACCGCGCCCAGGTCGTAGCCGGCCTTCAACGCGCTCGCGGCGGTGGAGAGCGCACTGACGTGGTCCTGCGACCCGCACAGCGGCAGGCCGAGCTCGCCGGCGCCGATGAAGGTCTTGAGCAGGTGGATGGAGGAGATGCCGATGATCGCCATCGCCAGCTTCACCTTCAGCACGCTGGCGTTGACGTGGCTCAGCCACTCCGGCTGGTCGGGATGGTTGTGCAGGCGCAGCCGCGACACGAAGGTCTCGTAGCCGCCGACGATCACCATCACCAGCAGGTTGGAGATCATCACCACGTCGATCAGGCCCAGCACCAGCAGCATGATGCCTTGCTCGGTCAGGGTGTTGGCGCCGTGGATCAGGTGCCACAGCTCCTTCAGGAACAGGAACACGTAGACCGCCTGGGCCGCGATCAGGCCCAGGTACAGCGGCAGCTGCAGCCAGCGGGAGGCGAAAATCAGGTTCGGCAGGAAACCAAGGCGCGCATTGGTCGGTTGCGACATGGGGGTCGGATGCAGTGCTGGGAAAGGGCGCAGGTTACCGGGCCGATCTCCTGCTGCCAACCCGCGAGCGGCGTTACACTCGGCCTTTTCACGCTCCGGGGTCCCCCGCGATGATCGACCTGTACTACTGGCCCACCCCCAACGGCCACAAGATCACCCTGTTCCTGGAAGAAGCCGGGCTCCCCTACACGATCAGGCCGGTCAACATCGGCGCGGGGGATCAGTTCAAGCCCGAATTCCTGGCCATTTCCCCCAACAACAAGATGCCGGCGATCGTCGATCACGCCCCGGCCGACGGCGGCGCGCCGCAGAGCGTGTTCGAATCCGGCGCGATCCTGTTGTACCTGGCCGAGAAGACCGGCCGTTTCCTGCCGGCGACGCCGCGCGGCCGCGTCGCGGCGTTGGAATGGCTGTTCTGGCAGATGGGCGGGCTGGGGCCGATGACCGGGCAGATGGGCCATTTCAACGTCTACGCGCCGGAGCCGATTCCGTACGCCATCGAACGCTACGGCCGCGAAGTGGCGCGCCTGCACGGCGTGATGGACAAGCGCCTGGCGGAGAGCGCCTACCTGGCCGGCGACGAATACGGCATCGCCGACATGGCCAGCTATCCCTGGATCCACGCCTACGACAAGCTGCCACCGGATTTCGAGGCGTTCCCGAATCTGAGACGCTGGCATGAAAGCATCGCCGCACGCCCTGCCACCCAGCGCGCCTACGCGCTGCGCACGCAGGTCAATCCCAATGCCGGCCAGCCGCTCACCGATGAAGAACGCAAACACCTGTTCAACCAAGGACCCGTGAAGTCATGAAGAAAGCGCTCGCCCGCCCGTTGACCGGACTTTTCCTGGCCGCCTGCCTGGCGTCCACCTGCCAGATCGCCGCCATGCCCGTTGCCCACGCCGAAAAACTCACCCTGGAAGCCCTGGCCGGCGATGCTCCGCTGTCCGGTCCCTCGCTGATGAAGGCCAAGACCTCGCCGGACGGCAAGCGGGTGACCTTCCTGCGCGGCAAGCAGGACAACCGCTTCCAGCTGGATCTGTGGGAATACGATATCGCCAGCGGGCAGACCCGGATGCTGGTGGACTCCAAGGTGGTGCTGCCCGGCACCGAGACCCTGAGCGACGAGGAAAAGGCGCGGCGCGAACGCCAGCGCATCGCCGCGATGTCGGGCATCGTCGACTACCAGTTCTCCCCGGATGGCCAGCGCCTGCTGTTCCCGCTGGGCGGCGAGCTGTACCTGTACGACCTGGGCAAGACCGGCGCGGAGGCGGTACGCAAGCTGACCCGCGGCGGCGGCTTCGCCACCGATCCCAAGGTGTCGCCCAAGGGCGGCTTCGTCAGCTTCGTGCGTGAACGCAACCTGTGGGTGATCGATCTGGCCAGCGGCAAGGAAACCCAGCTGACCCGCGACGGTTCGGACACCATCGGCAACGGCGTGGCCGAGTTCGTCGCCGACGAGGAAATGGATCGCCATACCGGCTACTGGTGGGCGCCGGATGATTCGGCGATTGCCTTCGCCCGCATCGATGAAACCCCGGTGCCGGTGCAGAAACGCTTCGAGGTGTATCCGGATCGCGCCGACATCGTCGAGCAGCGCTACCCGGCCGCCGGCGATCCGAACGTGCTGATCCAGCTGGGCGTGATCTCGCCCAAGGGCGGCGCGCCGAAATGGCTGGATCTGGGCGCGGAGAAGGACATCTACCTGGCGCGGGTGAACTGGCGCGACGCGCGCCACCCCACGTTCCAGCGGCAGTCGCGCGACCAGCGCACGCTGGAGCTGATCGAAGCCGATCTGGACAGCGGCAAGCAGCGCACCCTGATCACCGAGACCAGCAAGACCTGGATCCCGCTGCACAACAACCTGCGCTTCCTCAAGGACGGCCGCATCCTGTGGTCCTCCGAGAAGAGCGGTTTCGAGCACCTGTACCTGCACGACAAGGACGGCAAGCAGCTGGCGCAGCTGACCTCCGGCGACTGGACGGTCGAGGACGTCTCGGCGCTGGACGAGGCCAGGGGCCTGGTCTATTTCACCGCCACCGAGGCTTCGCCGCTGGAGCGGCAGCTGTATTCGGTCAGCCTGGCCGGTGATGCCAAGCCCGTCCGCATCACCCGCGCCGAGGGCATGCACGGCGTGGCCTTCAGCGACAACGCCGAGGTCTACATCGACAGCTGGTCCAACCCGACCACGCCGCCGCAGGTGGAACTGCACCGCGCCGACGGCACCCTGCTGACCGCGCTGGTGAAGAACGATCTGGCCGACCCGCAGCATCCCTACGCCAGGTACAAGGACGCGCATCGACCGATCGAATACGGCACGCTGGATGCCGAGGACGGCCAGACCCTGCACTACAGCCTGATCAAGCCGACCGGCTTCGATCCGAAGAAGAAATATCCGGTGGTGGTCTACGTCTATGGCGGCCCGGCCGGCCAGACCGTCAGCCGCACCTGGGCGCCGACCTTCGACCAGTACATGGCGCAGCATGGCTACGTGGTGTTCTCGCTCGACAACCGCGGCACGCCACGGCGCGGCGCGAAGTTCGGCAACGCGCTGTTCCGCAAGCAGGGCACGGTGGAGGTCGTCGATCAGCTCAAAGGCGTGGACTTCCTCAAGTCGCAGCCGTGGGTCGACGGTTCGCGCATCGGCGTGTACGGCTGGTCCAACGGCGGCTACATGACCCTGATGCTGCTGGCCAAGGCCTCCGACGCCTATGCCTGCGGCGTGGCGGGCGCGCCGGTCACCGACTGGAGCCTGTACGACACCCACTACACCGAGCGCTACATGGATCTGCCGAAGTCGAACGTGGACGGCTACCGCGAGGGTTCGGTGTTCACCCATGTGGATGGCCTGAAGTCCCGGCTGCTGCTGATCCACGGCATGGCCGACGACAACGTGCTGTTCACCAATTCGACCAAGCTGATGAGCGCCCTGCAGCAGCGCGCGGTGCCGTTCGAGCTGATGACCTATCCGGGCGCCAAGCACGGCCTGCGCGGCAAGGACAACCTGCACCGGCTGAAGATTGCCGAGGATTTCTTCCAGCGCTGCCTGAAGCCCGTGGAGTGACGACATGAGCCAGATCCCCGTCCCGCCGCCGAACTGGTGGAGCCGCAACTGGAAGTGGTTCGTACCAACGCTGGTGGTGACGGGGATGGCCCTGATCGCCGCCTTCATCCTGGCGATCATGAGTTTCGTGTTCGGCATGATGAAGTCATCCGAGCCGTACCAGACCGGACTTTCACGCGCCCGTGCCGACGCCGCCGTGGTGGCGGCGCTGGGCGAACCGATCACGCCGGGCTATTTCGTCCAGGGCAACATCGACGGCAGCGCCGCGTCCGGCGAGGCGAACCTCGCCATCCCGCTCAAGGGCAGTCGCGGCGCGGCCACGCTGTACGTGGAAGCGAGCAAGCGGGCAGGCGAATGGCAGTACGAGACGCTGGTGGTGGCCCTGGACGGTGGCCAGCGGATCGATTTGCGGGATGAAGACGACGACGCCGGGGAATTCGGGCGCTGAGTCCGCACCGGCGCGCACCTCAGAAGCGGTGGTCCGCGCTTTTCAGCACCAGGCCGTCGACGTCCTTGTGCCACCACAGGATGACGGCGGCCCGCGGCGTCGTTGCCAGCGGGATCACACCGCCCGGCTCGCCTCCAAACAGCGCATTCCCGGATATTCCGACTTCGTCCAGAACCGTCGGCGCCAGCCAGCGCCCGGCCGCCGGGTCATAGCGATCCAGCACAATCTGGAAGCGCCCATCGTCGCGCACGCGCCGCTGCGCAGGAGGCGGCGCCACCCGCCCGATCGACACCACCGCCCGGATATCGTCGACACGGAAGGTGCGCATCCGCCGACGGTCGAGTTGGACGAATCCCTCCGGCAGCGTGAACGGAGGCGTCGCGTCGGCACGCCATTCCCACGGCTCCGACGTATCGGCGACCGCCGCGTAGTGCGCCAGCGCACCGACCGGATTCCATCCACCCACCGCGTCGAATTCGGATCCGCCGATCACGAACAACCGCGCATCGTCCTCCAGCCAGCCGATGCGTACCGGCCACGGCGTGAGCGGCAGCGGATGCCACGTGCCCGCGGGTACGGGCAGCAGCGCGCCCGCCGTGCGGTCGCCTCGTTCCCAGCGGAGTGCGACGCCGCCCGACGGCGCGATTTCCAGATCGCTCAGTTCACCGCCGCAGCCGTCCTGCCGGCAGTCCGTCAGCCGCAGCGGTTGCGACCATCGCCGGTCCTGCGGAGCGCGGCGGGCGACGAAGACATCCCGGCCGATCGGCGGTGCGGTGACTTCACTCCAGGCGGCCCAGATCGTGCCGTCAGCGCCGCTCCGCAACCACGGCGTGCAGGCGATCGCGTTGGCGCAGCGCGCGAGCACCCGCGGCGTCTCCCAGCGCCCGTTGCGCACATCGAACCGGCTCGTCTTCAGTTCGTTGCGGATCCGCGCGGCCAGCAGGAAAGGACGGTCGACCACTTGATCGTTCCAGGCCACGGTCACGTTGCCATCGCCGTCCATGGCCGCGGCGGGCGGCGTGCTGACGCCAAACCCGTATCCTCCGGTCCGGCGCGGGTCCACCGGGATCGCCTCGCTCCAGCGCTCGCGGGCGGCGTCGAAACGCGCGGCCAGGAGCGCATGCCGCCGCTGGGGCGCGACGCTGCTGGACAAGGCCCGCACCGCGCGCGCCTGCGTGTCCGCGATCTCCGACCAGATCGCCGTCGCATCTCCGTCCGGCGCGACCAGCAAAACCAGTTCGTGCACATCCGCCTGCAACGCCTTGTCCGCAGGGGTCACGCGCTGGACCGCTTGCCATGCCGCCTGCCCCGCGAGATGCCGCGCGACGAAGACGTGCCGTCCCGTCGAGGTGTCCTGCATCCAGGCCACGAACACCGTTCCCGCCGCATCCGCCGCCGCCTGCAGATTGAAGGAACGCTGCCCGGGAGCCGTGGGTTCCGGACCGATGCGAACCGCCGCGCTCCACGTTCCTCGCGCGGCATCGCGGCGAGCGGCGTACGCGGTCGCACCCTCGATCCATGCCAGGGTGAGGCTGCCGTGCGCATCGGCCACCGCCTGCACGCCATCTAGGCGCTTCACCCGCGCGATCTCCGCGACAGGACCCGCTCCGGACCCGCGATCAGGCGCCGGCGTCATGCCTGTGCCCTGCATGCCGCGCCCACCCGCCGAAGCAGCGAACACGCAAGCCATGAACACCCATCCCGGCATCGTGCGAACCAACGTCCGTGCCTTGCCATGCTGGCCTTCCGTCCTCGCACGCATCCTCCACCACCTCACCACCGGCAACCGTCGTCTCCGGAAACCTCGATGCCGGGTACCCAGGAAAATTCCGTCCGCTTGCCGGTGCGTGCGTTCGTGTAGGCCATGGAGTGGATCTGCGCTCCCTGGCTGACCATCTCGTAGCGACCGTTGACCTTGCCCTCCAGCATCTCCTGCCAGGTGGTGGTGAACTGATACGGGCGGCCAGGCACCATTTCCTCCACTTCCTCGCTTTCGCGCACCAGCGGCAGGCTGTCGCGCGAACCCGCGTAGCGCACCGCGCCGCCCGACCAGGCGATCGCGGCGTCGTGATAGAGACGGAGCTCGAAGCGGACGGGACGTGCGCCTTCGGAGGTGAAACAGCGGATGTCGGTGCTGACCGCGCCCTGGGCGCTGCCCGCCATGCACAACGCGAGCGCTGGAAGAAGTTTTCTCATCGGAATCCTTGGGCCGGGGGCGATGCAGGATGCCAGCCCGGACGACATGGCGGGACAGCGTGCGGAGAGGCGAGCGTAGCCTTCGGGTGACAGCACGGGAATCGGAACCGTCCGAGCGTCCACGTCGTCCATGCGGGGTGATGCGTCATTCGCCCAACGGGCGGCAGGGAATCCCGAAATCGATGTGGTAATGCTCGTCATGGCGGACCCAGGCCTGCCCCGGCATGAAACGCACCTGCCGGCGGATGAAGTCGCCGCGGCGGGTGCGGTACAGGGCCGGGATCAGCGCCGGATCGAAGATGACCCGCTCCATCGCGATGCCTTCGCGGCGGGCGGCGGCGTGCACCGCATGCAGGTGTTCGGCGATGGCTTCGTAGTCGATGCGTAGATTGCCATGACGGCCCAGGCGATCGAACTCGATGCCATAGCCGAACTTGTTGTCCACGCGGGAAGGCAGCGGCACCGAGCGGCCCGATTCGTCGAGCACCGGCACCATGAAATCAACCGCCAGTCCGTTCTGGTGGGTGCGGTGCGGGCGAAAGGGTCCGCCCTGCGCCCATCCCGATTCGCCGTAGACGAACACGCGATCGGGCATCGATTTTTCCAGCGCACCGTAGGCGTGGGTGATCACCCGGACCACGCGCGAATGCGCATGGGTCCGGCCGAGGCGGACGCCCAGTCCGCTGTAAGGCTGGAAGTTGGCGCCGGAAACGGGGATCCGTGCCGCCTTCTCCAGGCGACCATGGCCGGGCGTGCCGAAACAGACGCTGTCGGTGGCGAAACCGGCGGATGCGATGACGAGCGTGGCCAGTCCGGCCAGCAACGCCAGCCTTCCTGGCAGGCGCATGCGGGATCTAGCGCGCGGGCGGACTGGTCGGCGGAACGGTCGCCGGTGGCGGCGCAGCCCCCGGCGGCACGTAGATCGCCACGCCGGCGGCGCGCTTCTGGGTGGTCGGGATGCCGATGCCGACGCCGCCACCGCTGTGGCGTCCATAGCTGCCGGCACCGACCGACATGCCGACCGGCGAACCGCTCGAACCCACGCCCATCAGCACGACGCCGTTGGCGCCCAGCGCCGCGGCCTCGCGCTTGAGCCGGGCGACCGCGGCGTCGGTCTGGCCCTGGGTGCCGAAACCGACCGCGCTGGTGGATTCCAGCTGGGCGATTTCCACCGAACCCGGAGGCGGTGTGCTGTAGACCTGGACCTGGGCCGGGTCGATCGGCGCGCGCGCCGTTCCCAGCATCACCTTGGACGTTCCGGCGCATCCGGTCAGCAGGATGGCCAACCCCAGCATGGCGGCAAGACGGACGGACATGGCACGACTCCCGTGGTTTGCGCCGGATCATCCGCCGCAGGGACTGAATATGGCATATCCGCGCCGGTGCCCCGGGATCCCCGGGCCGCGCGGTATCATGACGGCCTGTTCATGCGTATCCGTACCGAAAGATGAGCGTCGTCCCCGACTTCCGGCCCAGCAGCGCACGGCTGGCGGTCGACCATGTCCCCGTCGCCGCGCTGGCCCGCGAGCTGGACCGGCCGGACACCCTGGCGATCTTCGGTTTCGGCGACACCGCGCCCACCCGCGGGCAGGTGTCCGATCCGCGCTACCTGCACGTCCCGCTGCAGCCGCTCCACGGCACCGCTTGCCTGGAAGTCTGGCGCTCCCCGGCGACGGTCTTGTCCGGCGTCACCGATGACGGCATCAGCTGGGCCAGCGACGGCGAACTGCAGTTCGGCGTGCTGGAAATGGAAGAACCCGAAGGCGGCATCCTGCTGGCCGGTGAACTCGTCTATCGCCGCCTGACCGGGTTCTGGCAGGCCAGCGGTTACCCGCACCTGCTGCGCATCTGGAATTACCTGGACGCGATCATCCTGGGCGAAGGCGATCACGAGCGCTATCGCCAGTTCTGCGTCGGCCGCGTGCGCGGGCTGGGTCCGTTCGACACCGGCACCCTGCCGGCGGCCACCGCCGTCGGCAGCCGCGACGGCCGCCGCGTGCTGCAGGTGTACTGGCTGAGCGCACGCGTGGCCGGCACGCCGCTGGAGAATCCGCGCCAGGTCAGCGCCTACCGCTATCCGCGCGAGTACGGCCCGCAATCGCCGAGCTTCGCTCGCGCGCTGCTGCCGACCTCGGCGCCGGCGTTGCCGCTGTTCCTGTCCGGCACCGCCGCCATCGTCGGCCACGCCTCGCAGCATGCCGAATCGCTGAAGGCGCAACTGGACGAAACCCTGACCAACCTTGACAGCCTGATCGGCGCGGCGCGCGCACTGCGTCCGCAGTTGCCCGCCCACCTGGATGCCTCGGCGCGGCTGAAGGTCTACGTGCGCGATGCCGAAGACGCCGAAGAGGTCGCGGCGCAGCTGGCGGCGCGCCTGGGCGGCGAGGTGCCCTACCTGATGCTGCTGGGCGACGTGTGCCGACGCGAGCTGCGGGTCGAAATCGAAGGCATGCACGGCCTGGCGGCTTGATCGCCGTCGCGCCGCACCCATACTCGGGGCATCGCCGGCCCTTTCCGGCGCGGAGATGACATCGATGGGTCTGATCAGTCTGCTGTGGGGCATCGTCGCGATGGTCTGGATGGTGCTCGCCCTGATCCCGCTGCTGGGATGGGGCAACTGGTTCCTGATTCCGTTCGCCGCGGTGGGCGCGATCATCGCCGCCATCGGCGTCCTGTTCACCTCCGCCGGCAACCGCGGCCGCGCCAAGACCGGCCTGGTCCTCAACGGCATCGTCATCGTGGTCGCCATCGGCCGCCTGATGCTGGGCGGCGGCATCGTCTGAGCCGGGCCGTCCAAAACGTAATCGCCGTTGATTGAACCCCCCGGCCGCGCGGCGCAGACTGCGCCGGCCGGGTTCCCCCCGCTGCATTGCCCGGCGTCGTCCGCCCCTGCGTCCTTGCACCCGGGCCGTCGCGATCCGGTGGGCGCAGGCGTCCCTGTGTCCTGCAATGGAGCGCCTCATGAAGCACTCGCATCCGTCCTGGTGGCTGCTGGCGGGTTTCGCCGCCTGCCTGACCGCCCAGGCCAGTCCCCAATCCTCGCCGCCCGCGGCGACGCCTCCCCAGACCGAAGCCACCGCCGCCGACAGCAAGGTCGCCATCGACCCGAAGACCGGCAAGCTGCGTCCACTGACGCAGGAAGAACGCCGGCAACTCAGCGAACAGTCCCGCGGCGCCGCCAAGGCGCGTCGCGCCGAGCCGCTGGGCGCGGGCAAGAAGGGGTTCGTGGCGCCCGCCACCGAGACCGAGGCCCAGGCCGGCCAGCGCCGGCTGCCCGCCGGCGGCCTGGTCCAGCCGGTGCCGGAAAGCAGCATGACCGACCTGATGATCGTCCGCGGCGCGGATGGCCAGTTGCGCATGGGCCATGCCGATGACGCGTCGAAGCTGCAGCAGGCGAAGGAGGCCAGCGATGAATAGGATGATCCCGTTGCGTGCAACCCTGCTGGCGGCGCTGGTCTGCGCCTTGCCGGCCACCGCCGCCGATCTGGTCCTGGTCAGCGGCGACGCCGGCACCGGACTCGGCCTGGACGATCCGACCCCGAAGGCGCCGGAAGGACTCAATCCCGGCACCACCCTGGGAGCACAGCGCACCCTCGCCTACCAGTTCGCGATGGATCTGTGGGGTTCGGTCCTGCAGAGCGACGTCACCATCTATGTCGGCGCGAGTTTCCAGCCGCTGGCCTGCACGCCCACCAGCGCAACACTGGGATCGGCCGGCACCACCTTCGTGTTCTCCGACTTCGCGCCCGGCGTGGTGCCCAACACCTGGTACTCCTCGGCGCTGGCGGACTCGCTGGCCGGCAGCGATCTCAATCCCGGCTTCATCGACATCAACTCGCGCTTCAACGGCGACATCGGCGTCAATCCCAACTGCCTGACCGGCCAGGACTGGTACTACGGACTGGACGGCAACACGCCGGCCGGCAAGATCAATTTCCTCAATGTGGTCATGCACGAGATCGGCCATGGCCTGGGCTTCCAGGGCTTCACCAACTCGGCCGGCAACTTCCTCAGCGGGCGGCAGGACATCTATTCGACCTTCGCCTACGACAACACGCTGGCGGCGACCTTTCCGCAACTGACCGCCACGCAACGCGCCACCGCGCTGCGCAACACCGGGCGACTGGTGTGGACAGGCGGCAACGTCAACGGCCAGGCCGCGCTGGTGCTGGACAACCGCAGCGTGCTGAAGGTCACCGCGCCGGCGGTGATTGCCGGCAGTTACGACGTCGGTTTCGCCAACTTCGGACCGGTGCCGACCACCGCCAACTTCGCCGGCACCGTGGTCGCGGCGCTGGACGGCGGCGTCAGCACCACCGACGGCTGCGAGCCGATCGGCAATGCCGCCGCCGTGGCAGGCAACATCGCACTGGTGGATCGCGGCAACTGCAACTTCGTGATCAAGGCCGCCAACGTGCAGGCGGCCGGTGCCACCGGCATGCTGGTCGCCAACAACGTGGCCGGGCAGCCGGCGATGGGCGGCAGTGACCCTGCGATCACCATTCCCAGCCTGGGCGTCTCGCAGGCCGATGGTGCGCTGATTCGCGCCAACCTGCCGGCGAGCGTCGGTTTCGGCGTGGATACCTCACTGCTGCAGGGCGCCGACAACAGCGGGCGGGTACGGCTGTATGCGCCGAATCCGTACGAAAGCGGATCGTCGTTCTCGCACTACGACACCGCGCTGGTGCCCAACGCGCTGATGGAACCGGCCATCACCTCCACCCTGCGCGGCGAGGTGAACCTGGATCTGACCCCGGCGCTGTTCCAGGACATCGGCTGGCAACTCAATCCCGGCAACGCGCGCATCGGCAACTGCACCACCAATGTCGACGTGGTCGGCAGTGGTGGCCTGATCCCGGGCGCGAACGTGCAGGCCTGGAGCAACCTGTGCCTGCGCACCAGCGGCAGCAAGGACGTCTACCAGGGCTGCATGGATGCGTACAAGACGCGCTCGCTGGCCAGCGGCCTGCTGGTCGGCAACCAGGGCGGCAAGGTGATGGCCTGCGCGGCCAAGATCATCAAGTAAAAACAAGCGGATAGACAGACCCGGAACGGCGCCGCGAGGCGCCGTTCCGATATCCGCGCCAGCCTGCGCGCATCGGTCGCAGGCCGGCTGGAATCCGGGGGCGTATGATCGCGGCATCCCCCAGGAGCGAGCGATGGCTTATCCCTATACGCGTCCGCGCCGCATGCGCCGCGACGATTTCTCCCGCCGGTTGATGCGCGAGCACGTGCTCACCGCCAATGATCTGATCTACCCGGTCTTCGTCCACGAATTGAAGGGCCGCGAGGCGGTGCCGTCGATGCCGGGCGTGGATCGCCTGTCGATCGACGAACTGCTGAAGGTCGCCGAGCAGGCCGCCGAACTGCGCATCCCCGTGCTGGCGCTGTTCCCGGTGACCGCGCCGGAAGCCAAGTCGCTGGACGCCGAGGCGGCCTGGGACGATGACGGGCTGGCCCAGCGCGCGGTGCGCGCGATCAAGCAGCGTTTCCCGGAACTGGGCGTGATGACCGACGTGGCGCTGGATCCGTTCACCACTCATGGCCAGGACGGCATCATCGATGACAGCGGTTACGTGATGAACGACATCACCGTCGAGGCGCTGGTCAAGCAAGCGCTGTCGCATGCGCGCGCCGGCGTGGACATCGTCGCCCCCAGCGACATGATGGACGGACGCATCGGCGCCATCCGCGGCGCACTGGAAGAGGAAGGCCACATCCACACCCGCATCATGGCCTACTCGGCCAAGTACGCCTCCGCGTTCTACGGCCCGTTCCGCGACGCGGTCGGCAGCGCCGGCAACCTGGGCAAGGGCAACAAGTTCACCTACCAGATGGATCCCGCCAACACCAACGAGGCGCTGCACGAAGTGGCGCTGGATCTGGAGGAAGGCGCGGACATGGTCATGGTCAAGCCGGGCATGCCCTACCTGGACGTGGTGCGGCGGGTGAAGGACGAATTCGGCGTGCCGACCTTCGCCTACCAGGTCAGCGGCGAGTACGCGATGCTGAAGGCCGCCTACGCCAACGGCTGGCTCGACGAACGCGCCTGCACGCTGGAAGCACTGACCGCGTTCAAGCGCGCCGGCGCCGACGGCATCCTGACGTATTTCGCGCTGGATGCCGCGCGCTGGATGCGTGGGGGTTGATTCGGGATTCGGGATTCGGGATTCGGGATTCGGGAATCGGGAATCGGGAATCGGGAATCGGGAATCGGGAATCGGGAATCGGGAATCGGGAATCGGCAAAGGCTCGCCTTTGCCTCCCCCTTTGTAAAAGGGGGATTGAAGGGGATTTGCTTTTCGCGCCAAAAGCAAATCCCCCGTTAAATGCTGCGATTCGGGAAAGCGCTTGGCTTCTGCCTCCCCCTTTGTAAAAGGGGGATTGAGGGGGATTTGTTGTTCGCGCCGAGAGCAAATCCCCCGTCATCTGCTTCGCAGATGCCCGCCCCCTTTTTCAAAGGGGGCTTAAGTGGAAAACCTCCCTGTTCGGAAGCTGCGTTTTTCTTTTGCTTTGATCCGCCATCCTGCTGTCGAGAAGCACCTGCAAAAGGGGCTTTCATGACTCACCCCTGCAAACACCCCGCCTTGCCGCGCCGCGTCGGCGCCAGCGTGCGATAGATATCCAGTTTGCCCGCCGTCGGCGCGCGCGCGGCGCCGCTCACCAGCATTTCGCTGGGCCGTGAGGGATCCACCACCGGTCCCAGCGTGGTGCCTTCGGCCGAATTGAACGACAGCGACCACGGGGCGATGCCGGAATAGGCCTGGCCATCGCATTCGGCGACGAACAACTGGATCGGCTGCTCGCCGGCCTTGTCCGAACGCGCGAACACCAGCGCCTTGCCGCCATCGAGCCAGGCCGCGTCGAATTCATCCACCGCGCTGTTGATCCCCGGCACCGGTTGCGGATCGACGAAGGCCTTGCCGTTCCAGCGCGCGACGAACAGGTCATGGCGCCCGGCGCCACCGAACCCGTTGCTGGCGAACAGCAACCGGCGGCCGTCGGCGCTGGGCGTGGGCGCCCATTCGTTGCCGGCGCTGTTGACGCCCGGCCCCAGGTTTTCCGGTTCGCCGAAGCCGCCGTCCGCCTTCACTGCGGCGCGATAGAGATCGTCTCCGCCGTGGCCACCGGGACGGTTGGAGAAGAAGTACAGCCAGCGGCCGTCGGCGCTCAGCAGCGGGTCGAAGTCGTTGGCGGCGGAATTGATCGGCAGCGGCTTCGGATCGGTCCAGCGCTTGTCACGCAGGTGCGCCTGCCACAGGTCCCAGCCGCCCGCGCCGCCGCTCCGGTCGGTGCTGCCCCAGACGATCCGCTGTCCGTCCGGACTCACGCTGCCACGCACTTCGGTGGCCGGCGTGGACACCACGCCCATGCCCTCGATGCCGAACTCGGCCAACTGCCCGGCCGCGGCGGCTGAGAGTAGACTGCCGATCAGGACGGCAGCCGCCCGTGTTGGTTTCATGGTGTCGCTCCGTGCCGGTTCCCTCACCCACGGGATATATACCAAGTCATGTCCACCGTTCGTTATGCCGTTTTCGGCCATCCGGTCTCCCACTCGCTCTCGCCCCGCATCCATGCCGCGTTCGCGCGCCAGACCGGCGTATCGCTGGCCTACACCGCCATCGACGCGGCGCCGCACGAGTTCGTCGGCGCGCTGGATCGGTTCGTCGGCGAGGGTGGCAAGGGCGCCAATGTCACCCTGCCGCTGAAGGAAGCCGCGTTCGCGATCTGCGCGCGCACCAGCGAGCGCGCGCGGCGCGCCGGCGCGGTGAACACGCTGAGCTGGAACGACGGCCAGTGGCACGGTGACAACACCGACGGCGCGGGCCTGGTGCGCGACCTGACCGGTCGCAACGGACTGGACCTGCGCGGTCGCCGCGCCCTGATGCTGGGTGCCGGCGGAGCCGCGCGCGGGGTCGCCCCGGCGTTGCTGGATGCCGGCGTCTCGGAACTGATCGTGGTCAACCGCACGCCCGAGCGCGCCGATGCCCTGATCGATGCGATGGGGGAGCCGGAGCGTGCGCTGTCACGCTATTGGCAGGACCTGGGCGATATCGGTGACTTCGGCCTGATCGTCAATGCCACCTCGGCGGCGCGCGGCGGCGGCGAGGATTTCGATTTGCCGTTCACCCTCACCACGCCGCGCACGCTCGCGGTGGATCTGAACTACGGCGAAGCCGCCATCCCGTTCCTGGCCTGGGCCAGGGCGGCCGGCTGTCGCGACGCGGTCGATGGTCTGGGCATGCTGGTCGAACAGGCTGCCGAGGCCTTCGAAGCCTGGCATGGCGCGCGCCCCGACAGCGATGCCGTGTATGCCGCGCTGCGCGGCAAGGACGCACTGCTGGTCACCGCCGACTGAAGCCGAATCACGGAGACGCCGATGGAACCGTTCCTGATCCAGCTTCTGACCGTGGTCGGCTACCAGTTGCCGGAACTGCTGGCCTGCGGTGCCGCGCTGGCCCTGTTGTGGATGTGGGCGCTGCCAGCGCCCGGCCGGACGCTGGCCTTGTGGGGAACCGGCCTGCTGCTGGGTTCGGCCGTGCTGCGGCTGCTGGCGAGCGTGTTCCAGGCCTGGAACATCCACCACATGCCGGAAGGTGGCTACGAGAGCATGCAGGGCCTCTTCATGGTGATTTCGGCGCTGACCATGCTGTTCGGCCTGGTATCGTCGGTCGGCCTGGTGCTGCTGGCCTGGGGTGCCGCCAAGGCGATGCGCGCTCCGCGCTGAGCGAACACGGTTCGGTGGAACCCGACGGTAGGAGCGGCCTCCGGCCGCGAGCTTTTTGAACGTCCCGTAATCCGCGCGCAAAAGCTCGCGCCGGGGACGGCGCTCCTACCCCCGGTTCGGTCGTGTGGTGACGCTGCTTTGGTGGTTCGATGGGGCGCGGAGCGACGGGCTACAGCAATCCGTCGCGCTTGACCGCCAGGTAGCGCTCCACCAGCGCCGCCGGCAGATCCGCGCAGGTCACGTCCAGCACCATCACGTGGTGTCGCCGCAGGGCGTCGTGCGCGATCGCGCGCTGCTCCAGGTAACGGGCAATCGCGCCGGCGTGGACGGCGCCGGGCAGATCCTTCACCGGCGCGGCCAGCGCCTCGTCCAGCTCGCGTTCGCGCAGGCTCGCCACGCACACCAGATGGCGCTTCTGCAGCAGCCGCACCGCGGCCAGCAGATCCTCGATGTCCTCGTCGCGCACGTTGGTCACCAGCATCACCAGCGAACGACGCCGCTGGCGCAACGACAGCTCGGTGGCCGCGGCCAGGTAATCGGTGGCGACCGGCTGCGGCTGCAGGTCATAGCTGGCCCGCAGCAGGGTATCGATCGCGCCCATGCCGCGCTGCGGCGCGACCCAGCGGCGCTCGCCACCGCTGGCGCCCAGGCCGACCGCGTCGCCCTGGCGCAGCGCCAGGTAGGACACCACCAGGGTGGCGTTGAGCGCGTGGTCGAAATGCGACAGGCCGCCTTCGCGCGCCATCATCCGGCGGCCGGTGTCCATCAGCATCACCAGTTGCTGGTTCTTCTCGTCCTGGTATTCGCGCGAGATCAACTTGCGCGCGCGCGCGGTCGCCTTCCAGTCGATCTGGCGCAGGCTGTCGCCCACCCGGTACTCGCGCATCTGGTTGAAGTCGGTGCCCTCGCCGCGCCGGCGCTTCAGGTGCGCGCCGACCAGCCGCGAAGCCTGTTCGGCACTGAACAACGCGAACCGGGTCAGCGGCGCGAAGTCCGGATACACGCGCACGGTGCGCGACTCGCCAATCCGGCGCGATTGCCACCACAGGCGCAGCGGCGAGTGCAGGCGGATCTGCGTGCCTTCGAAAACCGCGTCGCCGCGTTCGGTCGGGCTCAACCGATAGTGGAAGGACGTGGACTGGCCACGGCGCAGCCGCAGCCGCTGCGGCAGGCCCTGCATGGTCCAGTGGCCGGGATGCAGATCGAACACGTCCACGCGCTGCCGCGACGCCGCTTCCAGGCGCACCGACACCTCGCGCGCGATCCCCAGTGGCCACGCATCCGGCATCTCCCGCTCAACCACCGGCGATGGCCGGCGCCGCAGCCACAGCGCGTCGATCGCCGCCAGCAGGATCACCGCCGCGCCCGCGCCCAGCCAGGCCACCCGAGGCATGCCGGCGAACAGCGCGGCCAGGCCGGACAGGCCCCACAGCACCAGGCAGGCGATCAGTGGCCAGGCGGGTCTCATTTGCGCGGTGCTTCCACCTTGGCCAGCAGGGCGCGCAGCACGTCGTCCGGCGACTGGCCCTCGATCTGCAGTTCCGGCGCCAGCGCGATGCGGTGGCGCAGCGCGGGCGTGGCGATGTCGCGCACGTCGTCGGGCGTGACGAAATCGCGTCCCTGCAGCACCGCCTGCGCGCGCGCGGCGCGCACCAGCGCGATGCTGCCGCGCGGGCCGGCGCCCAGCGAAATGCCGGGCCATTTGCGGGTGGCGGCGACGATGCGCACCGCGTAATCGATCACCTGCTCGTCCACCGTCACCGCGGCGGTGCCTCGCTGCATGGCGAGGATGTCGGCCGCACCAAGCACGCGTCGCACCTGCGACAGATCGAAGTCGCCGGCGGTGCGGCCGGTGGTGATCGCGTCGACCATCCGCTTTTCGTCGTCCAGCGCCGGATAGTCGATCAGGATCTTCAGCAGGAAACGATCCAGCTGCGCTTCCGGCAGCGGATAGGTGCCTTCCTGCTCGACCGGGTTCTGGGTTGCGAGGGTCATGAACGGCGGCGCCAGTTCGAAGGACTTGCCCTCGATGGTCACCTGCCCTTCCTGCATCACTTCCAGCAGCGCGGACTGGGTCTTGGCCGGCGCGCGGTTGATTTCGTCGGCCAGCAGCAGGTGGGTGAACACCGGGCCGCGCCGGATCTTGAAGCTCTCGGTCTTGGGGTCGTAGACGGCGTGGCCGCTGACGTCGCTGGGCATCAGATCGGGAGTGAACTGCACGCGCGCGTAGGTCAGTTCCAGCGCCTGCGCCAGCGCGCGCACCAGCAAGGTCTTGCCCAGCCCGGGCACGCCCTCGATCAGCACGTGGCCGCCGGCCAGCAGCGCGATCAGGATCTGGTCCAGCACTTCGGCCTGGCCGATGAACGCCTTGGACACTTCCTCGCGCACCTGGGCGGCGCGTTCGGCCAGGATTTCGCCGGTCATTGCGCCGTCGATTGCGGCGGTGGAATCGTTCATAGTCGGTTTCTCAGCTGGATCAGGGTGGAAATGCGGTCTCGGAAGCCGGCCTTGTCCTGCGTGGACGGCGTCTGCAGGGCGTTGCGCACGGTCTCGACCGGGATGTCCAGGCGCTCGGCCACCGCCTGGATCTGGGCCTCGCCGGCGAGCGCGGCGGCCACCGGATCCCGGCGGCGCAAACGGCTCAGGAAGGCCTGGCGGGCGGCGATGTAGAGCAGCACGCCGCGTCCGTAGCGGAACAGGTGATCGCCGCTGGCGCGCACGTGTTCCAGCAGCGAACGGCGATCCATCGGCGGTGCCGGAAGCGGCGGGCCGAAGCGCTGCATCCGCGACCACAACCACGCCAGCAGCGCGACCAGCAGCGGCAGCCAGACCATCCAGCCACGGAACAGGATCGTGCGCAGCAGCGACGGCATGTCCGCGGCGTAGACCAGGTGCATGGTGCCGGCGCCGTAGTTGGGCGCCAGCACCTGTCTCGCCAGCGCCTGGTGCGGCGGATCGCGCAAGCCGCCCTGGGGCGCCTTCAGCGGGTCCCCGAACGGATTGCCGGCACCGCCCTGGTTGGTCAGGAAATCGAAGTCCGCCAGCACGTCGACATGGCCGTCGCCATGGGCCAAGCGGGCGTAGACGTAGCCGGCATCCAGGTCGCCCCAGGCCAGTTCCGGTTCCACGTCGTGCAGGCGGAAACGCCGGCCGCGACAGAATTCGACGTGCGCGCGCTGGCCTTCCACCTGCAGGTCGGCGCAGTTGCTGTCGTCGGTGCTCTCCACGCCCAGCCACTGCAACAGCAGCGGATCCGGGCTGCCGTCCCAGATTCGCTGGGGCGGCGTGCGCACCAGCAGGTGGCCACCGCCTTCCACCCAGTCCAGCAGCCGTTCGGCCTGCACCGCGTCCAGGCCACTGGCTTCGTTGAACAGCAGCACGGTATCGCGCGGTCCCGGCGGATGCGCGTCCAGTGCGAGCCGCTGCCGCGACTGCGCCTTTACTCCATCGGCCTCCAGCGCCTTGCGCAGCGCGTAGAGCGGGTTGTACGCCGCCTCGCCGTTGGGCGGCAGGTACAGGGTCTGGTCGACCCGGTGGTAGTTGCGCGTGAACCAGTACACGCCGGCCGCGATCAGCAAACCGCCCAGCAGGGTCAGGGCGACGATGAGGGCCACCTTTCCGGGTCGCTTCATGCCAGCCACCCGCCGCGCGCCTGCATCTGTCCCAGCAGGGATTCGAACTCCGCTTCCTCCGGCAGCCGCTGCGCATAGGCCGCGTACTGCCAGACCCGGACGATGCGGGCGAACAGCTGCCGATCCTCCACCTGCGCCATCCGCCGCGACAGCCGCAGGCATTCGGCCTCGGTGGCGCCCGGCGGCAATTCCACCTGCGCGCGGCGGCCCATCGCCTGCACGCCGGCCCGGTACAGCAGCGCCAACGCGTCGCGCGCGCGCCCTTCGCGCCACAGGCGACGGGCGACGCTCGCCACGTCATCGGGCAGCGCTTCGGGAATCCGTACCGGTTCGCTGGCAACGTCGGCATCGAACACTGGCGAACGTCCGCCCACCCCGCGCATCCACGGCAACCAGTAGCGCGCGGTCGCCAGCAGGATCAGCACCAGCACGCC
Source organism: Pseudoxanthomonas sp. 22568 (assembly GCF_052044485.1). Taxonomy (NCBI): domain Bacteria; kingdom Pseudomonadati; phylum Pseudomonadota; class Gammaproteobacteria; order Lysobacterales; family Lysobacteraceae; genus Pseudoxanthomonas; species Pseudoxanthomonas sp. 22568. The sequence continues at coordinate 45,611 of NZ_JBQENC010000011.1, read as the reverse complement.
GAGCAGGATCCACAAGCCCCATTCGGCGAGGAAGGCGAACAACGCCGCCACGCCCTGTAGCCAACCCATCTGCGGACGCCGGGGGGGTGTCTCGGGCTCGGCCTTGTCGATCCGCTCCCACTGCTTCTGCACCACGCTGCGGTTGAGCGACGGATCCCGGTAGGCCTGCGCGCTGGCGCGGCGGAAACCGCCATCGTCAACCCGCTGATCGCCGAAGACTTCCGGCAGGGTCGGCGGCTTCGGTGCGTCATCGGCGTCATCGGACACCACGTGCGCGTCGGAATCCTCGGCCGCTGGAACCTCCGGGTCCTCGCTCTGCGCCCGCGCCATTCCCGGCACCAGCCCCCCCATCAGCACCAGCGCGACAACCAGCGCCGACGCGCCGCGGGCGAGCCGGCCGCGCAGCTTGCGGAACACGATCTCCACGTCCCACGCTTCAAGCTGGGTGCGGCGGTTGAGGTACAGGCCGAAGCCGGCGCCGACGAAGAACGGTTCCACCACCGACATCGCCATCCAGGCCAGCGCGTTGAGGCCAATCCTCACCCAAGCCGGCGACTGCTCGACGATCAGCGTCCAGGTGGTGCGCAGGGTTTCCGGCAGCAGCTCCAGCGGCGTGAACATCAGGATGCCGGCGATGCCGCCCAGGAACAGCGCGCCTTCGAAGTGCAGGCAGACCAGGGTCAGCAGCGCGGCGTTTCCGTAGATCGCTCCCCCCAGCACGCGACGGCGTTCGCGCAGGCGCTGGCCCTGCACGCCTTCCAGCAGGTCCACCGGCAGGTACAGTGAACGCACCGGGCTCAGGCGCCGCCAGGTCAGGTAGTGCAGCATCGGCTTCCAGCCCCAGATCGCCTGCGCGCGCACGGTCTCGCGTACGCCGGGCACCGCGCCGAACACCGCGCGCGAGGCGACGTACATCGGGATGCGGTCGAACACCGGCTTGAGCCACCACATCAGGAATCCGGCCAGGCCGATCAGGTCGAGCGCCCAGCCGGCCGCGTTGAGCAGCACGAACACCGGCAGCGTCACCAGCAGCCAGGGCTTCCAGATCGCGGCCGCGTGCCGGCGCACCAGCGCCATGCCCAGTTCCATCGCCTCCCAGGACGAACGCGCGCGCAGCTGGACGGTGAGCTGTTCAAGCCTCATCGGGGGTTCCCCGGCCGCCGCGCCACAGCCACAACAGCACCAGCGTCCACAGCGTCGCCGAGACGCCGTATTTCACCGGGGCGGGAATCGACTGGATCGAGGACCAGAACGCTTCGATGAAGGCGGCGACAAAGAACATCAACGCCGCGCCCAGGCAAATCCGCGCACCCTTCCAGCCGGCCTCGACCAGCGCGTCCACCCGCCGCCGCCGCCCGGGCGCGAGCAGGTTGTAGCCCAGCCGCAGGCCGGCGCCGCCGGTGATGACGATCGCGGTCAGCTCGAACGGCGCGTGCCCGGCGACGAAGCGCCAGAGCGGATCGGCCGAACCGATCTGCTGGAGGTGGCCGAACGAGGCGCCGATGTCCACGCCGTTGAAGATCAGCACGTAGATCGGTCCCAGGCAGCCCAGCAGCCCGCTGGCGAACACGCGCAGGCCGATGCTGGTGTTGTTCATGATGTACACGCCGAACATGTACCAGTCGCTGCCCGAGTCGCGGCCAAGCCGGTGGCGCGGGTCGTTGGGATCGAACATCCGCTCCATCGAGGCGATTTCCTCCGGCGCCTTGATCCCGTGGATCAGCTCCGGCTGGTACTGCAGCAGCACGAACAGCACGATCATCGGCAACGCGAACAGCGCCGCGGCGACCCACATGCAGGCCGCCTCGCTGCGGACCAGCCGCGGGAAGTCGGCCAGCACGAACACCAGGGCGCGCCGCCAGCGCGGCGGCGGCGTGCGGTACAGCAGGTTGTGGCCGCGCTGCATCAGCTGCTGCAGGCGATCGGTGATCTGCGGGCTGTAGCCGCGCTTGCGCGCCAGTGCCAGCTGCTCGCAGATGCGGCGATAGCGGGCCGGCACGTCCTCGTCGGCCAGTTCGGCGCGGTTGCGCGCGTCGCGCGCCTGGCGCGGCTCTCCACGCAGATCCAGCCAGTGTTCGAAGGCCAGCCATTCGCGCTGGTAGCGGGCGACGAACTGTTCCTGCCTCATCGACGCCCCACCAGCCAGTTGGCCATGCCGTACAGGCGCAATACGCCGGCCTGTCCCTGCGCCTGGGTCAACGGCGCGACGATGTCGGCCAGCTCGGCCTGGCGTGCCGGCGTCAGCAATGGCGCGCGTTCGCCGAAGGCGACGATCGCGGCCTGTTCGTCGGGCTGCAGCCCGGGCGGCACCGCCACCACCACGTCGGCCGGCGCCGGCACGGCGTCGCGCGAATGATCCACGTGGACCACGACGGTCCTCGCCACCATGTCGCCAAGCCGGCGGCCATGCGGATCGGCCAGGCTGCTGATCAGCCCGGCCATGTAGCCGAACGGCAACATGTCGACCGTGCGCAGCAGGTTGCGGGTGATCGCCGCGAGCCAACCCAGCGGCGCGCCGTCGGCCGACACCACCCGCAGGCCCATCGCGCGCTTGCCGACGGTCTGCCCGTTCCAGAACGCCTCCAGGGCGATCGGGTAGATCCAGTAGACGATGAACATCAGCACCATCGACAGGCCCTGGCCCATCTTGCCCATCAAGCCGAGCACGGTGCCGACCACGAACAGGATGCCCACCCGCACCGCCAGATCGATCGACCAGGCCACCGCGCGCGGCACCGGGCCGGAAGCCGGCAGATGCAGGGCGACGCCCTCGGGCGTGATCACCTCACGGTAGGTGTCCAGTTTCAATGCGTCACCTGATGCCGGCCCGCGTGCGGGTGCCGGCGATGCGCCGTCCTGGCGATATCTGCGTGCTGCGCGCCATGCGCGATCCGATCCCCTGTTCCATCCGTTGCGACTTTAGCCGCCACGGCGGCGCTTGCCCAGTCCGCGCAAGGCTACACTGCCGCCATGTCATCGCTGTTTCCCTGCCGCGCCGGATGCGCCGCCTGCTGCACCGCGCCGTCCATCGCCTCGCCGATCCCCGGCATGCCCGCCGGCAAGCCGGCGGGCGTGGCCTGCGTGCAACTGGACGAGGCGCTGCGCTGCCGGCTGTTCGGCCAGCCCGAACGCCCCCGGTTCTGCGCCACCCTCAAGCCGGGACCGGAAATGTGCGGGCGTAGCCGCCAGGAGGCCATGGCCTACCTGGACGCGCTGGAGCGGGCCACCCGGCCCTGATGCCTGGCGATGCATATCAACTGACGGTCGGCTTTTCCTTCTTGCCAGCGAACACACGCCGGATGCCCGCGCCGATGGCGACCACGCCGATCAGCAGCAGCTTCCAGAACTTGGCAAACACCAAGCCGATCTTTGCGAACAGGCCGGCCTTCGCCGCGAGTCCGCCGCCGACCAGCGCCGCCAGGCCGTAACTGGCGACCTTGTCGGTGGATGCGTCGAAGTCGGCGTAGCGGGCGCCAGCGTCGAACTCGGTCATCGGCAGCAGTTCCTGCATGCCTTTCTGTACCTGCGCCAGTTCGGTCATGTCGGCCACCGCGTTGAGGCTGAGATAGCCATGCCGCCCGAGTACACGGATGTCGTAGTTCAACGTATGTTCGGCGCTGCCGTTGAAGGACAGTTCCTTGGCCCAGTAGAGCTTCTTGGCCGAACCGTCATAGCGCGGCGGCACCGCCCAGCCGACCAGATCCACGGTGCCGTAACCGGCCTCCTTGCGCGCGCCGTTCTCCTCGCTCGTGGACTTTTTCATTTCGGTCAGCATCTCGGCGTAGTCGATCTTGGCCGCGTCCTCGTCGGAGACATAACCCTCGTCCGAGTAGGTGACCACGACGGCCCAACTGTCGTCGGCCAGCAGATCCGGCTTGCGCGGCACGATCAGGCCCAGCACCGATTCATCGGGCGGATTGCCCCACAGATCCTCCAGCACGCGGCGGGCGTCGACCTGCTCCAGGTAGCGGAAGTCCGGCGTCAGCTGGAAGCGCGCGTGTGCCTTTGGCACGGTGATGTCGCCCTCCTTGAACTGCAATCCCGCGACGAACTGTTCAGCGCTCGGGCCGGCGTCTTCCCCGTCTTCCTGCGCCATTGCCGGCGTTCCCCACGCCAGTGCCACGGCGGCCAGCAGGCCACCGAACCATGGTTTCAGCATTTTCTTCCCCGTTGATGGACAGATCCCTGTCCCGCGCCAGTGTTGCCGGAGCGCCGGCGGCAGGCAAGCCTCCGGCCATCGGCAAAGGATTCGGCGGGTTCCAGGCAAGCCGGAACGCAATCCCGGCAACCGGCGGGTTCCGGCCGGACCGTGGAAACCGGGCGGCGTCAGTCCTTCGCGGCCTGCAGGTACTGGTCCTTCAGGCGCACGTAGTGGGCGGCCGAGTAGTGCAGGCTCTCGATTTCCTTGTCGCTGAGCCGGCGGGCGAAACGTGCCGGATTGCCCAGCCACAGTTCGGCCTCGCCGATGACCTTGCCGGGACCAACCACCGCGCCGGCGCCGACGAAGCCGTACTTCTTCACCGTCGCCCCGTCCAGGATGCACGCGCCCATGCCGATCAGGCACAGGTCCTCGATGGTGCAGGCATGGATGATGGTGCCGTGGCCGACGGTGACGTCGGCGCCGATCAGGGTCGGATAGCCGGCCCGGTTGTACGGGCTGTGGTGGCTCACATGGATGATGGTGCCGTCCTGCACGTTGGTGCGGGCACCGATGCGGATGTGGTTGACGTCGCCCCGGATCACCGTGCCCGGCCACACCGAGACGTCCTCCGCCAGTTCGACGTCACCGATGACGGTCGCCGCCGGGTCCACGTAGACGCGCGGGCCGAGGGCGGGAAAACGGTCAAGATAGGGGCGGATAGCGGTCATGTCGCCATTGTAGCGACCATACGCACGCGTCCGGGCCTACACTCCGGTGCATGGACACTCCCGCCGACACGCCCGCGACCGAACTCCCCTCCACCCTCGACCGCCTGCGCGTGGCCTGGCAGGCACGACGACCCGACCTGGCCCAACGGCAGGCGGATCTGCAGCGCCTGCGCGACGCGCTCAAGCGCCGGCTGGACGAGATGGCCCGCACCATCGCCGCCGATTTCGGCCACCGTTCGCTGCACGAGAGCCGCATCGCCGACGGGATGACCGTGCTCAACGAGATCGATCACCTGCTCAAGCACCTGCGCCGCTGGATGCAGCCGCGCCGGGTCGGGGTGGGCTGGCGGTTCTGGCCCGCCAGCGCGGAGATCCGGCCCGAACCGGTCGGCGTGGTGGGCGTCATCGCGCCATGGAACTACCCGGTCAACCTGGCCCTGATCCCGCTGGCCACCGCCATCGCCGCCGGCAACCACGTCTACCTGAAACCCTCCGAACACACCCCGCGCACCACCGCGTTCCTGCGCGAACTGCTGGCCGAGGTCTTTCCCGCCGATCGGGTGGCGGTCGCCAGCGGCGGTCCCGAGATCGCCTCGGCCTTCGCCGGCCTGCCCTTCGACCATCTGGTGTTCACCGGTTCCACCGCGGTGGGCCGCAAGGTGATGGCCGCCGCCGCGCCGCAGCTGACCCCGCTGACCCTGGAACTGGGCGGCAAGTCGCCGGCCATCGTCTGCGACGACTATCCGCTGGAGCAGGCCGCGGCGCGGCTGGCGACCGGCAAATGGTTCAACGGTGGCCAGACCTGCATCGCCCCGGACTACGTGCTGGTCGCGGCGCACCGCCGCGATGCGCTGGTGGAAGCGCTGCGCAAACAGGTGAAGGCGCGCTACGGCGATCTGCAGAATCCGGGCGACTACACCCGCATCATCAACGACGGCCAGTTCGCGCGGCTGCGTGGCTATCTGGACGACGCGCAGACACGTGGCCTGACGGTGATTCCGCTGGCCGGCGCCGAGGATGCCCGGGAGCGGTTGTTCCCACCGACCCTGGTGCTGGATCCGGGCGATGACGCCAAGGTGATGCAGGATGAGATCTTCGGCCCGATCCTGCCGATCCGTTCGGTCGATTCGCTCGACGAGGCCATCGCCTACGTCAACGCGCACGATCGCCCATTGGCGCTGTATCCCTTCAGCAACGACCGTTCCCGGATCGAGAAGATCCTGAAGAACACCCTGGCCGGCGGCGTCACCGTCAACGACACCGTGCTGCATTTCGGCATCAACGATCTGCCGTTCGGCGGCATCGGTCCCAGCGGCATGGGCGCCTACCACGGCAAAGCCGGCTTCGACGCGTTCAGCAAGGCCCTGCCGATCCTCTGGCAAAGCCGCCGCGCCGGCAGCGACATGCTCAAGCCGCCCTACGCGAAGGTGGCGCGTTTCATCGACTTCATCGTCCGATAGCGCCGGCGACCTCCCGGCCCCGCGTCGGCGATGCCGAAGCGGGCCGGAATCCGGTTCTCGTTTCGGCGCAGACCGAGATCTTTCCCCCGTCGTTCCGGCGAACGCCGGAATTCATTGACGGCAGAATGGGTCCCAGCTTGACCGACCTACCGGTCGTTGGAGGCCGCCGGGATGACGACGGCGCGATTGGCAGGCCCCCGCAGGAAACGAGGGTGGCCGGGTCCGACCATGCAGATCGCGCAAGGTTGCCGCGACACCGATCAGCAACCAGGCGGTTGCCGAGAGCGGAGATTGGTTGGTCAATCTCCCTCGTCGAGCGGCAGCCGGGGCATGCGGCGCTTCACCGGCGAGGATTGGATGATCGCCGTATTGGTCGCGGCATAAGGAAGAAACCGGTCGATCAGGGACTCAAGTTCCTCCACCCCTCGCACGAAAGCACGTGCGACGAAGCAGTCGTCCCCCGTCACACGCTCTGCTTCCACGACCTCCGGCGTCTCCTGCAGAAGGGCGGCAACGCGCGAGAGTTCGCCGGGCATCGGCCGCAGGCGCATGTGCACCGCCAGCGGCAGCCCCACGGCGCCAGGATTCAATCGAATCGTGTAGCCCTCGATGACGCCGCTCTCCTCGAGTCTCCTGACGCGCTCGGCCGCGGCGGGCGGAGAAAGACCGACCTTGTCGGCGAGTTCCTTCATCGATAGCCGCGCATTCTCCGACAGCAGTTCCAGCAACCGTCGATCAAGCGTGTCGAGGGGTCGAACAATGCGTCGGCTCATGATTACTTCTTTTTGTAGGCAAAACGGTCATATTTCAATCCAAAGCCTCAGAAGAATGCGCTTTCGACCTTATTTTGTCCATGTAAAACGAGAATATCGCCTTCTATCATGATCATATGGAAGCGATACCCCAGCCTGCGCGCCGCGCCCTTGATGCCTTGCCGCCCCACCTCTGGTTCGGCGTCAGCGCCGTGTTCCACTATCTCGGCCCCTCCTTTGCCGTGCTTCTCTTTCCGGCCGTGGGTGTGCTGGGGGTGGCGTGGTTGCGGATCGCGACGGCGGCTTTCGTCTTCGCTCCGATCACCCGACCGTGGCAAACGCTCGGTCGGGCGGACAGGTCCGGCCGCTGGTTGATCGCGGCAATGGGCGTTTGCCTGGCCCTGATGAACTGCGCCTTCTATCTTGCTCTCGACCGCCTGCCGATCAGCCTTGTCGCCGCCATCGAGTTTGTCGGCACCATCAGCATTGCCGTCCATGGCTTGCGCACGAAACGGAACCTTGCCGCCCTTGCGCTCGCTATCGTTGGCGTCTTCGCCCTAATCGATGTCACCTGGTCGAGTGATCCCGTCGGCCTGTTCTGGGCTTTTCTAAACGGTGCGCTGTTCGTCGCCTATATCCTGCTGGGTCATCGGATGGCCCGGACGGGTGCCGGCAATGGCATCCAGCAGCTGGGCGCAGCCATGGCGATCGCCCTGATCGTCGTCCTGCCGATTGGTTTCAAACAAGCCCTCGCCGCCTTCAGCGACCCTCTGCTCGTCATGGCCGGGATCGGCGTAGGTGTCTGCTCCTCGGTCATCCCCTATGTCTGCGACCAGCTCGCAATGGCGAAGCTCAAGCGTTCCACCTTCGCCCTCATGCTGGCGCTGCTGCCCGCCGTGGCTACGCTGGTTGGCGCGCTGGTCCTGGCTCAAATCCCCAACGGTCAAGACATGCTGGGCATCGCCTTGGTGATGCTGGGTGTCGCCCTCCACAAACAACCGAAGGACTGAACCATGTTTCCACCTCTGGAGCCCTTCGCGGAGGGCCTGCTTGATGTCGGAGACGGACATGCAATCCACTACTGCCAGTCCGGCAACCCGGAGGGCCAGCCGGCGCTGATCCTGCATGGCGGCCCCGGCGCGGGCTCTTCTCCCTATCATCGGCGGTTCTTCGACCCGGATATCTACCGCATCATCCAGTTCGATCAGAGGGGATGCGGCAAGTCCAGGCCGAACGCCAGCCTGGACGCCAACGATACCTGGAGCCTCGTCGCCGACATGGAGCGGCTGCGCCAGCGGCTGGGCATGGACCGGTGGTTGCTGTTCGGCGGATCCTGGGGCTCCACGCTGGCGCTCAGTTACGCCGGCAAGCATCGCGATCGTTGCGTCGCCCTCATCCTGCGCGGCATCTGGCTGAATCGCGAGGACGATATCGCCTGGGACTATGGCGGGCTACGCCGGTTCTGGCCGGAGGCATTCGCCGGGTTCGAAGAGTTCGTCCCCGAAGAGGAGCGAGGCGACCTGCTGGCTGCCTACCATCGACGCCTGTGCGACGACGATCCGGCCGTGCACATGCCGGCGGCCGTTTCATTCTGCCGCTGGGAAGCGGCCTGCGAACGCCTGTTGCCTTCCGGGGAGGAAATCCTCCCCGGACCGGAAACCCTGGCGCTTGCACGCATCGAAGCGCATTTCACGATCAACCGCGCTTTCACGGAGCCGGATGCGCTGATGGCGGCGGCGGAACAACTGGGTGACCTGCCGGGAGCGATCGTGCACGGCCGCTACGACATGCTGTGCCCCGTGGATGGCGCGCTGGCCATCGCCCGAGCCTGGCCCGGAGCGCGGCTGACCATCGTGCCCGATGCGGGCCATTCCGCTTTCGAACCCGGCATCCAAGCGGCCTTGCTGGCCGAGACGGCGGCGCATGCCTTCCCACGGCATTGGGAGCACGAGCGTGGCTCGCGATCCCTTCGGCCCAGCGGGGCCGCGCCGCCGTGATTCACCCGCGTGCAGCATCCATATGCAGGTCCCGGCTTGACCGACCTGCCGGCCGTTGGAGACCGCCGGAATGACGACAAGGCCCGTTCATCGATATCGTCCTCCCGCCGTCATTCAGGCGACGGCGGAGAAAGCGGCCCCCATGCATTTTCCCGCTGTCGAAAACCGCACCGCTCGCGCGTCATAGTCAGGTCACCCCGCACAGGACCGCCCATGATCTCCCCGACGTCCCCCAAGGCCACCCGCCGCGAATGGATTGGCCTGGCCGCCATCGCCCTGCCCTGCATGGTCTACGCGATGGACCTGACCGTGCTCAACCTGGCCTTGCCGGCGATCAGCGCCGAACTCAACCCTTCCACTTCGCAACTGCTGTGGATCGTCGACATCTACGGGTTCCTGGTGGCCGGCTTCCTGATCACGATGGGAACGTTGGGTGATCGCATCGGCCGGCGCCGACTGTTGCTGATCGGTGCGGCCGCGTTCGCCGCGGCCTCGATCATCGCCGCCTTCTCGCGCAGCGCGGAGATGCTGATCGCCATGCGCGCGCTGCTGGGCGTGGCCGGCGCCACCCTGGCGCCGTCGACGATGTCGCTGATCCGCAACATGTTCCATGACGAGCACGAGCGCCAGTTCGCGATCGGCGTCTGGATCGCCAGCTTCTCGGTCGGCGGCGCGATTGGCCCGCTGGTCGGCGGCCTGTTGCTGGAATGGTTCTGGTGGGGCGCGGCGTTCCTGGCCGCGGTGCCGGTGATGGTGCTGCTGTTGCTGCTGGGACCGAAGCTGCTGCCCGAGTACCGCGATCCCGACGCCGGCCGGCTGGATCCGGCGAGCATGGCGCAATCGCTGTTCGCGGTGCTGGCGGTGGTGTACGGCCTCAAGCGGATCGCCGAGTACGGCGCCGATACGCGCGGTCTGCTGGTGCTGGCCGCCGGCCTGGTACTGGGCGTGCTGTTCGTGCGCCGACAGCGGCACCTGGACTATCCGTTCCTGGATGTCACCCTGTTCCGCCGTCCCGCCTTCAGCGCGGCGATTGTCGCCTACGCGCTGGCCGGCCTGTCGATGATGGGCGTGTACATCTTCATGACCCAGTACCTGCAACTGGTGCTGGGGCTGTCGCCGCTGGAAGCCGGTTTCGCCACCGTCCCGTGGTCGCTGTGCTTCACCGTGGGATCGCTGCTGGCGCCGAAGCTGGCGCGCCACTGGGGCGCGCGGCGGGTGATGGTGCGCGGCCTGCTGGTGGCGGCGGTCGGCTTCGGCATCACCGCGCTGGTGGTGCCGCCGCACGGGCTGTGGATCCTGATCGCTGGCATGCTGGCGATGAGCATCGGGATGGCGCCGGTGTTCACCGTGGGCAATGAACTGATCATCACCACCGCGCCGCCGGAACGCGCCGGCGCGGCGTCGGCATTGGCGGAAACCAGCGCCGAACTCAGCGGCGCGCTGGGCATCGCGCTGCTCGGCAGCGCCGGCATGGCGCTGTACCGCTTCTGGCTGGAGCCGGCATTGCCGGCGGATCTGGCACACGCCGCCGCCGGCCATGCCCTGTCCACGCTGGGCGGCGCGATCGCCACCGCCGAAACGCTGCCGGCCGGCCAGGCCATCGCCATCGAAACGACCGCGCGCGCCGCGTTCACCGACGCCATGCGGCTGGTGGCGGTGTTCGGCGGAACGATGATGCTGCTGGCGGCGTGGATGGCCTCGCACCTGATGCGCGACGGCGAGGGCGAAGGCCATGTGGCGAGCGTGGCCAACGAGGCTTCCGGCGCATGAGGCATCCAAGGTGGCGCTTGCCGCGCGCACGCCGTCGCGGACACATCACTTACACTGACGCTTCTGTCTCTCTGGCGCCCGCGGGCGCCCACGACCACGGATGCACGGGATGAAGATCGCCAGCTGGAACGTCAATTCGCTCAATGTCCGCCAGCCGCATCTGGAGCAATGGCTGGGTGCGTTCTCGCCGGACGTGGTGGGCATCCAGGAAACCAAGCTGGAGGATCACCGCTTCCCCGACACCGTGCTGGCCGGGCTGGGCTACCGCAGCATCTTCGCCGGGCAGAAGACCTACAACGGCGTGGCGATCCTGTCGCGCGTGCCGGCCACGGAAGTGCAGATCGGCATCCCCGGTTTCGAGGACGAACAGAAGCGCGTGATCGCCGCGACCGTGGGCGATCTGCGCATCGTCAACCTGTACGTGGTCAACGGCCAGGACGTGGGCACCGACAAGTACGCCTACAAGCTGCGCTGGCTCGACGCGGTGCACGGCTGGCTTGCCGAGGAGCTGCAGCGGCACCCGAAGATGGTCGTGCTGGGCGATTTCAACATCGCCCCGGACGATCGCGACGTCTACGACCCCAAGGTCTGGGGCGATGCCCACATCCTGACCTCGGTCGCCGAGCGCGACGCGCTCCGCCGCCTATACGCGCTCGGCCTGCACGACGCCTTCCGCATGCACAACGACGAAGCCGGTGTGTACAGCTGGTGGGACTACCGGATGGGCGGGCTGCGCCGCAACCTGGGCCTGCGCATCGATCTCACCCTGGTCTCGGACGCGTTGCGCGCGCAGGCCGCCGCCGCCGGCATCGATCGCGAGCCGCGCACCTGGGAACGCCCCAGCGACCACGCGCCGGCCTGGGTGCAACTGGCCGGCTGATCCGCACTCGTTTGAAGGAAATAAACAAAGGCCCGGCGTGCGCCGGGCCTTTGTGATGCCACGGACCTTGGGTGCGTCTCGAATCAGCGCACGCGGCCGCAGCGAAACCGGATCATCGTGGCGTCAGCGTGCGCGTCCCCGGGTGAACAGGTTGACGATCAGCAGCAACACCACTGCGCCGATGAAGGCGGTGACCAGGAATCCGATCCAGCCTCCTCCCAGGCCCAGCCCGAGCGCCGGCAGCAGCCATCCGCCCAGGAAACCACCGATGATGCCGACCACGATGTTGAGAATGATGCCCTGCGAACCATCACGCCTCATCACCAGGCTGGCCAGCCAGCCCGCGATACCACCGACGATCAGATAGATGAGAAAATTCATTCTGCCTGTCTCCTTCCGTTGTGGACTCCGGCCCCGAAGACCGGGGACGGTGCGATTAAGCGATTGCCGCCGTGAAACCACTGTTAAGCCGGATAGGGGGAATGGCATCCTTGCAGCGCGGTGATAACGCGGATCGCGCCGCGATGCACGCTGCCCCGCACCACCGGCCGACCATGACCGAGATTCCCTCCATCTTCCCATCCGCGACCACGCCGCCCGCCTGGCGGTTCGGGCGGTTCCAGGTCTGGCTGCGCGCGCATCCCCCCCGCATGCGCGGCGAACCGACCGCGCGGCAGGTGCTGGCCGAAGCACTGGCACAGCCGGCCGACGCCTTGCCGATCCGGCGCGACGCACGCGGCAAGCCCCATTTCGCGGCGCCCTTCGACGACCAGGCGATCAGCTGGAGCCACAGCGGCGAGGTGCTGCTGGTCGCGCTCGGGCCGGCACGCGATCTGGGCGTGGACGTGGAGCGCCATCGCGAGCGCCTGCGGATGATGGAAATCGCGCAGCGCTTCTTCCATCCCAGTGAACTGGACTGGCTGCGCGCCCGCGACGACGGCGCCCGCACCGACGCGTTCGTGCGCCTGTGGTGCGCCAAGGAGGCGCTGCTGAAGGCGCACGGCCACGGCGTCTCCTTCGGCCTGGAGAAGCTGGTGTTCGGCGAACGCGAAGGCGGCCTGCAGCTGATCGACTGCGATCCCGCGCTGGGCTCCCCGGCCGAATGGCAATTGCACGAATGGGAACCGCTACCCGGCTACCGCGGCGCGCTGGCCTGGCGGGCCTGAGTCCCGCCGTTCGGGGATAATGCGCGCGATGAATGCCTCGACGCTGCCCGCCGGCCTGGACGCGCAACTGCGCCAGGGCCTGACCGAACTCGGCCTGGACGCCGCCGCCCTGGCGCCGCCGCTGCTGGACTATCTGGCCCTGCTGCACCGCTGGAACCGCACCTACAACCTGACCGCGATCCGCGACCCGGCCGAGATGGTGACCCGCCACCTGCTGGATTCGCTGGCCATGCACGCGCACGTCGCCGAAGGCAGCCTGGCCGATCTGGGCACCGGACCGGGGCTGCCGGGAATTCCGCTGGCCATCACCCACCCCGGACTGCGGGTGACGCTGGTCGAAAGCAACGGCAAGAAGGCCCGCTTCATGCGCGAGGCGGTGCGCCAGCTGGGCCTGGGCAACGCGCGGGTGGCCGAATCGCGCGCCGAGGCGCTGGACGAACCCGCCGCCTACGACCACCTGACCGCGCGGGCCATGGACACGCTGGCCGGCATCATCGCCGTCGGCGGACACCTGCTGAAACCGGGCGGCACCCTGCTGGCGATGAAGGGCGTGCGGCCGGACGAGGAAATCGCCGCGCTGCCACCGGACTGGCAGGTCGAGGCCATCCATCCGTTGCGCGTGCCCGGCCTGGTCGGCGAGCGCCATCTGATCGTGGTGCGCAAGGCAGGCGCCTGAACCCGCGCCTCGATCCCCATAACCGATTGATATCGTTGGACGCCGCGAGGGCATGAGCGCCGTTCCCGGGCGCCGCCGCGCGGCCGGATCGGCGAGGCGAATTCGCAGGACCGGTCCGGACCCCGCATAATCCCCCATCCACCCCGTGTCCCGAGGCGACCACCCGCATGGCCCGCATCATCGCGATCGCCAACCAGAAAGGCGGCGTCGGCAAGACCACCACTGCCGTCAATCTGGCCGCCGCGCTGGCGCGTGCGCCGCAGCGCGTGCTGCTGGTGGATCTGGACGCCCAGGGCAATGCCACCATGGGCAGCGGCGTGGACAAGCGCGAACTCGAGAATTCCACCTGCGACGTGCTGCTGCAGGAAGTCGACGCGCGCACGGCGATCGTGACCACCCAGGAAGGCTTCGACCTGCTTCCCGGCAACATCGACCTGACCGCCGCCGAGATCCAGCTGATGGAGATCGACGGCCGCGAGCTGCGCCTGAAGGCCGCGCTGGAACCGATCCGCGCCGACTACGACTTCATCATCATCGACTGCCCGCCGGCGCTGTCGCTGCTCACCCTCAACGCGCTGACCGCGGCCGACTCGGTGCTGGTGCCGATGCAGTGCGAGTACTACGCGCTGGAAGGCCTGAGCGCGCTGGTGGAAACCATCGAGGCGCTGAAGACACGACTGAATCCCGGCCTGGAGATCGAGGGCGTGCTGCGCACCATGTTCGACGTGCGCAACAACCTGGCCAACGCCGTCTCGGCGGAACTGACCCAGCATTTCGGCGATCGCGTGTTCCGCACCATCGTGCCGCGCAACGTCCGCCTGGCCGAGGCGCCCAGCCACGGCCAGAGCATCGTCGGCTACGACCGCACCTCGCGCGGCGGCGTCGCCTACCTGGGCCTGGCCGGGGAAATCATCCGCCGCCAGAGTGAACGCAAGAAGCAAGAAAAGAGGATGGAGTACGCCTGATGAGCGCGTCGAAGAAACGCGGCCTGGGCCGCGGGCTGGAAGCCCTGCTCGGCCCCAAGGCGGCCGAGACCCCACCACCGGAAGCCCAGCCGGGCGAGGCCCTGCGCACCCTGCCGGTGGCGCACCTGCAACCCGGCAAGTACCAGCCGCGCATGGCGATGGATCCGGCCAAGCTCAGCGAGCTGGCCGAGTCGATCAAGGCGCAGGGCGTGATCCAGCCGATCGTGGTGCGCGAACTGGCGCCCGGACGCTTCGAGATCGTCGCCGGCGAACGCCGCTGGCGCGCCTCGCAGGAAGCCGGCCTGGCCGAAGTGCCGGTGGTGGTGCGCGAGCTGGACGATCGCACCGTCATCGCGATGGCGCTGATCGAGAACATCCAGCGCGAGGATCTGAACCCGCTGGAAGAAGCGCAGTCGCTGCAACGCCTGATCAACGAATTCTCGCTGACCCACGCCGAGGCCGCCGAAGCGGTCGGCCGTTCGCGCGCCGCGGTGTCCAACCTGCTGCGCCTGCTGGAACTGCCGCCGGCCATCCGCGCGCTGCTGGAAGCGCGCCGGCTGGAAATGGGCCACGCCCGCGCGCTGCTGACGCTGTCGCCGGAACTGGCCAGCAAGCTGGCCTCCGATGCCGCCGACCAGGGCTGGTCGGTGCGCGAGGTCGAACACCGCGCCCAGCAGTTCGCCGCCGGCAAGGTGCCGGTGATCGGCCGCAAGGCCAAGCCCGGCAAGGCCGCGCCGCAGCCGGACATCGCCGCCCTGGAAACCGAGCTGTCCGAAGGCCTCGGCACCCGCGTCACCATCGCCCACGGACGCGGCGGCAAGGGCAAGCTGATCATCCAGTACACCGATCTCGACACCCTCGACGGCGTGCTGGAGAAGCTGCGCGGCCCGCGCGGCTGAGGCCCGGGGCGCGTCCCCAGCGGAGGCGCGCCGACACATCGACAAGACCAGATTCAGCCGGTGGCGGCAAAATAGGCGCCCATGACATCCAGCCCCGCCCTCTCCGTCGTCGTCCCGGTCTTCAACGAGCGCGACAACGTCACGCCCCTGATCGACGAGATCACCGCCGCGCTGCGTGGCCGGATCGATTTCGAGATCGTCTACGTCGATGACCATTCCCGCGACGACACCCTGGCCGTGCTGCAGGCCCTGAAGGCGCGCGTGCCGGAACTGCGGGTGCTGCAACATGTCCAGCAGAGCGGCCAGAGCACCGCCATCCGCACCGGCGTCAAGGCCGCGCGCGGCGCCTGGATCGCCACCCTGGACGGCGACGGCCAGAACGATCCGGCCGACATTCCCAAGTTGATCGCCGCGCGCGATGGCGGCGAGGCGCAGACCAGGCTCTACGCCGGCTGGCGGGTCAACCGCCAGGACAGCGGCAGCAAGCGCTGGGCCAGCAAGTGGGCCAACGCGATCCGCTCGCGCATGCTGCGCGACGAGACGCCGGATACCGGCTGCGGCATCAAGCTGTTCGAACGCGAAGCCTTCCTCGACCTGCCCTACTTCGATCACATGCACCGCTACCTGCCCGCGCTGATGCAGCGCGCCGGCTGGAAGACGATCAGTGTGCCGGTCAATCACCGCCATCGCACCGCCGGCGTGTCCAAGTACAACAACCTCAACCGCGCGCTGGTCGGCATCAGCGACCTGCGCGGCGTGGCCTGGCTGATCAAGCGCGGCAAGCGCACGGCGGTCCGGGAGCTCTGAGGTGGAAGTGCACTGGCTCAACCAGCCGATCGAGGCGCTCTACTGGACCGGCCTGCATGTCACCGGCTGGAAGCTGATCGGCTACACAGGCGCACTGATGTTCGGCGGCCGCTGGCTGGTCCAGTTCATCGCCTCCCGGCGCGCCGGCAAGCCGGTCATCCCGCGCCTGTTCTGGTACATGAGCGTGCTGGGCAGCCTGATGACGCTGAGCTACTTCCTGTTTTCGGCCAAGCAGGACTCGGTCGGCGTACTGCAGAACCTGTTCCCGGCCTTCACCGCGCTGTACAGCCTGTACCTGGACATCCGGCACCGCGGCTGGCACCGCGACAAGGCCAGCCACTGACGGCGAGGCGTCGCCGTACCCTACCGCGCTGTTCCTCCCCCTTCGAAGAAGGGGGACCGAGGGGGATTCGCTCTTGGCGCCGGCCCCAATCCCCATCGCCCCTGCGATTGTGTAACGCCATGCCCCGCCGTTAGCCTGTGCAGCCATGTCCCTGCTCCGCCGCTTCCGCCGCCCCACCCTCATGCGCCTGCTGGCGCTGTGCGTGCTGCTGCTGGGCGTGATCGCGCAGCCGGTGATGGCCTCGGTGGGCGGCGTCCACGAACTCGGCCACGGCGGCGGCCTGCATTCGCATGTGGATGCGGACGCGGTCCCGGACGGCGAAGGGCACGAGCGCGGGGGCGACGAATCCGGCAAGACCCGCGGCCTGCTGCATGCCCTGATGCATGCCACGCACTGCTGTGGCCACGCGCCGGCGATGCCGGTGGCGGCCACGATCTGGCAGCCGCTCGCGCCGCTGGATTCCGTGTCGTTCCCGCACGACGCGCCGGTTCCCACCCACCGCAGCGACAAGCTGTTGCGCCCGCCGATAGCGATCTGAGGCACCCCCGGCCCGGCCGGGTTTCGTTCGTCCTCGATCCTTTCGGAGAATTCCCATGTGGTTGCGTCTGGCGGCTTTGGCCGCCTTCGTGGCCGTGTCCGTCGCACCCGCGCGGGCACAGTCGCCTGTTGTCATCTCCCTGGACGACGCGTTCGCGCGCGTCGCCCGTACCCATCCCGATTTGCGCCTGATTGACGGCCAGCAGCGCGTGCTCGCCGCCGAGGCCGAGGTCGCCGCGCTGCGCCCGGGCCTCACCGCCGGCGCGTCGGTCGAAAACGCGCTCGGCACCGGTGACGTCAGCGGTTTCGGCGGCGCCGAGATCAGCCTGACCCTGGCCGGCATACTCGAGCGCGGCGGCAAATGGGACGCCCGCCGCACGCTGGCGCAAAGCCGCATCGACGCGCTGGCGGTGCAGCGCGAGACCCGCCGGCTGGATCTGCTGGCCGAAGTCGCGCGCCGCTACCTGGCCATCACCGCCTCCCAGCGCCAGCGCGTGGTGGCGCTGGACGATATCGAGCAACGCACGCGCACGGTCGCGGCCGCGCGCCAGCGGCTGGCCGCGGGCGCTTCGCCGGAATCGGTGCTGCTGACCGCGCAGGCCGCGCTCACCCGCGCGGAACTGGAGCGCGATCGTGCCGATCGCCTGTTGATGTCCGCGCGCCAGCATCTGGCCGCGCTGTGGGGCGAACGCGATCCCGGCTTCGACACCGTGGCCGGCAATCCGTTGGCGCTGCCGGCGGTCGCCGACTTCGGCGAACTGGCCGCCTTGCTGGACAGCACGCCCGAACTGGCCCGCTTCGCCGACGAGCGCCGCATCCGCGAAGCACGCGTGCAACTGGCGCGCAGCGAACGCAGCGCCAATGTCGACTGGCAGTTCGGCGTGCGCCGGTTGCAGGAGAACGGCGATACCGGCCTGATGGCCAGCGTCGCGATTCCATTGGGCAGCGCGCGCCGCGCCGAACCCGGCATCCGTGCCGCCGAGGCGGAGCTGGCGCTGGTGGAGATCGAACGCGAAGCCGAGGGGCTGGCGCTGTACTCGACCCTGGCCGAGGCGCATGGCCGCTACCGCACCGCGCAGTTCGAAGTGGAGCGCCTGGACGAGGCGGTGCTGCCGAAGCTGGCCAAGGCCGAACGCGCCGCCGAGCGCGCGTATCGCGCCGGCGCCATCAGCTATCTGGAATGGGCGCAGCTGCAATCCGAGCGCACCAGCGCGCGCCGGCAGCAGCTCGACGCCGCCCTCGACGCACAGCGCGCGCTGATCGAAATCCAGCGCCTGACCGGCCAGCCGTTCGTGGCCGCCGCCCCCGCACAAGGAACCTCCCCATGAATATCCGCACTCCCGCCCTGCGGTGGATGCCGCTGCTGTTGTTGACCCTGGCCCTGGCCGCCTGCGGCGGCGGCGCCGATGGCGAAGCCGCTGGCGACGAACACGGCCACGCCTCCGGCGAGCACGCCGAAACCGAGGCGGCCACCGGCCAGCACGGCGGCCGCCTGCTGGAAAAGGATGGCCTGGCGGTGGAACTGGCGATGGCCGAGGACGGCACGCCGCCAAAATTCCAGGCCTGGCTGTACCGCGACGGCAAACCGCTGCCGGCCAGCGCCGGCACGGTCGAAGTCCGACTCAAGCGCCTGGGCGGCCTTGCCGAGACCCATCGCCTGCAGGCGCAGGCCGACGGCAGCCTGCTCGGCACGGCCGAGGTGATCGAACCGCACTCCTTCGACGTGGAAGTACTGGCGGGCATCGAGGGGCGTTCACTGCGCTGGGCCTATCCCAGCTATGAGGGACGCACCGAGATCGCCGCGCCGATCGCGCAACAGACCGGCATCCGGGTCGCCCCGGCGGGCGCCGGCATCATCGCCGACGAACATGAAGTGCAGGGCCTGCTGACCCCGGTCGAAGGCCGCGTGGCCAAGGTCGCCGCGCGCTTTCCCGGCCCGATCCGCCGGCTCGCCGCCAACGTCGGCGACCGGGTGCGCGCCGGACAGGCGCTGGCGTCGATTGAAAGCAACCTCAGCCTGACCACCTACACCGTCAGCACGCCGATCAACGGCGTGGTGCTGGCGCGCAACGCCGAAGTGGGATCGGTCGCGGCCGAAGGCACGACGCTGTTCGAGGTCGCGGATCTGTCCACGCTGTGGGTGGATCTGCACGTGTTCGGCTTCGACGCCCAGCACATCCGCGCCGGCTCGCCGGTGACCATCACCCGCATCAGCGACGGCGCGCAGGCCGAAACCACCCTGGAACGCGTGCTGCCCGGCACCGCCACCGCCAGCCAGAGCACGGTCGCGCGCGCGGTCATCGCCAACGCGGACGGTNTGGCGGCCGGGTTCGGCGATCACCGCGCGCGTCACCGTGGATCGGCAACCCGCCGCGCTGGTGGTACCGGTGGCGTCGCTGCAGAAGTTCCGCGACTGGGACGTGGTGTTCGTGCGGGTCGGCGACACCTACGAGGTACGGCCGCTCAAGCTCGGCAAGCGCGACGCGCAACGGGTGGAAGTGCTGTCCGGATTGAAGGCGGGCGACCAGGTCGTGGTCGAACAGAGCTACGTGGTGAAGGCGGACATCGAGAAGTCCGGCGCTTCCCACGACCACTGAGGACCCGGCCATGCTCGAGAGAATCATCCGCTTCGCCATCGCCCACCGATGGCTGATGCTGGCGCTCACCCTCGCGCTGATCGGCGTGGGCACGTGGAGCTTCCGCCAGTTGCCGATCGACGCCACCCCCGACATCACCAACGTGCAGGTGCAGATCAACACCGAGGCCGCCGGCTACTCGCCGCTGGAATCGGAACAGCGCGTGACCTTCCCGATCGAGACCGCGCTGTCCGGCCTGCCCGGGATGGATCACACCCGTTCGATCTCGCGCTATGGGCTGTCGCAGGTGACGGTGGTATTCGACGACGGCGTCGATCTCTACTTCGCCCGCCAGCAGGTCGCCGAACGCCTGCAACAGGTCAAGTCGCAGTTGCCCGGGGGACTGGAGCCGGAACTGGGTCCGGTCACCACCGGCATGGGCGAGATCTTCATGTACACCGTCGATGCCAAGCCGGACGCGCGCAAGCCCGATGGCGGCAAGTGGACGGCCACCGATCTGCGCACCCTGCAGGACTGGGTGATCAAGCCGCAGCTGCGCAATACCCGCGGCGTCACCGAGGTCAACACCATCGGTGGCTACGCGCGCCAGATCCACATCACCCCGGATCCGGCGCGGCTGGTCGCGCTGGGCTTCACCCTGCGCGACGTGGTCGACGCGGTGGCCGCCAACAACCAGAACGTCGGCGCCGGCTACATCGAGCGCAACGGCCAGCAGTACCTGGTGCGCGCGCCGGGGCAGGTCGCGGATCTGGACGGCATCCGCGACATCGTGCTGGATCGCCGCGAGGGCGTGCCGATCCGCGTGCGCGACGTGGCCACGGTCGGCGAAGGCCCGGAACTGCGCAACGGCGCGGCCACCCAGAACGGCCACGAGGTCGTGCTCGGCACGGTGTTCATGCTGATCGGAGCCAACAGCCGCGACGTCGCCCAGGCCGCCGCCGCGCGCCTGGCCGAAGCCAACCGCAGCCTGCCGCCGGGGGTGTCGGCCAACCCGGTCTACGACCGCACCGTGCTGGTGGATCGCACCATCCGCACCGTGGCCAAGAACCTGGTCGAAGGCGCGCTGCTGGTGATCGTGGTGCTGTTCCTGCTGCTGGGCAATTTCCGCGCTGCGCTGATCACCGCGGCGGTGATTCCGCTGGCGATGCTGTTCACCCTCACCGGCATGGTCCGCGGCGGCGTGTCCGGCAATCTGATGAGCCTGGGCGCGCTCGACTTCGGCCTGATCGTCGACGGCGCGGTGATCATCATCGAGAACTGCCTGCGCCGGTTCGGCGAATTGCAACACCGGCTGGGGCGGGTATTGAGCGACGAGGAACGGCTGGACACCACCGCCTCGGCCACCGCCGAGGTGATCCGCCCCAGCCTGTTCGGCCTGGGCATCATCACCGCCGTGTACCTGCCGATCTTCGCCCTCACCGGCGTGGAAGGAAAAATGTTCCACCCGATGGCGATCACCGTGGTGCTGGCGCTGACCGGCGCGATGCTGCTGTCGCTGACCTTCGTGCCGGCTTCGATCGCGCTGTTCCTGCGTGGCCGCGTGGAGGAAAAGGAAACCCGGGTGATGCTGTGGGCGCGCCGTGCGTACGCGCCCGCGCTGGACTGGGCGCTGCGCCGGCGCGCTTGGGTGCTCGGCGGCGCGGTCGCGCTGCTGGCCGTGTGCGGCCTGCTGGCCACGCGGCTGGGGTCGGAATTCATCCCCAGCCTGGACGAGGGCGACATCGCCATGCACGCCATGCGCATCCCCGGCACCAGCCTTGAGCAGGCGTTGCGGATGCAGGCGACGCTGGAAGCGCGCATCAAGCAGTTTTCCGAAGTGGAACGCGTGTTCGGCAAGCTCGGCACCGCGGAGGTCGCGACCGACCCGATGCCGCCATCGGTGGCCGACACCTTCCTGATCCTCAAGCCGCGCGACCAGTGGCCGGATCCGCGCAAGTCCAAAGCCGAGCTGGTCGCCGAGATCGAGACGGCGGTGAAGCAGTTGCCCGGCAACAACTACGAGTTCACCCAGCCGATCCAGATGCGCATGAACGAACTGATTTCCGGCGTCCGCGCGGACGTGGCGATCAAGCTCTACGGCGACGATCTGGACACGCTGGTGGACGTCGGCCGCCGCATCGAGGCGGTGGCGCGGAGCGTACCCGGCGCGGCTGACGTCAAGCTGGAACAGACCACCGGCCTGCCGCTGCTGACCATCACCCCGGACCGGCGCGCGCTGGCCCGCTACGGCCTCAATCCCGGCGTGGTCCAGGACACCGTGGCGACCGCGGTCGGCGGCGAGGTTGCCGGCCAGCTGTTCGAGGGCGATCGCCGGTTCGACATCGTCATCCGCCTGCCGGAGCACCTGCGCCAGGACCCGGCCGCGCTGCAGGATCTGCCGATCCCGCTGGGCGGGGACGCCAACGCCGACGAGTCCAGCCGGGAAATGGCGCTGGCGTCGGGCACGCCACGGACGGTGCCGCTGCGCGAGGTGGCGAAGATCGAAACCACCCTCGGGCCGAACCAGGTCAACCGCGAGAACGGCAAACGCCGGGTGGTGGTGACCGCCAACGTGCGCGGTCGCGATCTGGGCGGCTTCGTGTCCGAGCTGCAACAGCGGGTCGGGACCGGGGTGAAGCTGCCGTCCGGCTACTGGATCGACTATGGCGGCACCTTCGAGCAGCTGATTTCGGCCAGCCAGCGCCTGTCGGTGGTCGTACCGGTGACCCTGGCGCTGATCTTCGCCCTGCTGTTCTGGGCCTTCGGCTCGGCCCGCGACGCGGCCATCGTGTTCAGCGGGGTGCCGCTGGCCCTGACCGGCGGCGTCATCGCCCTGGCCCTGCGCGGGATCCCGCTGTCGATCTCGGCCGGGGTCGGCTTCATCGCCCTGTCCGGGGTGGCGGTCCTGAACGGGCTGGTGATGATCGCCTTCATCCGCAAGCTGCGGGAGCAGGGGGATCCACTGGAGGAAGCGGTGGTCGACGGGGCCCTGGGCCGGCTGCGGCCGGTGCTGATGACCGCGCTGGTGGCCTCGCTGGGCTTCCTGCCGATGGCCTTCAACGTCGGCGCCGGCTCCGAGGTCCAGCGCCCGCTGGCCACGGTGGTGATCGGCGGCATCGTCTCCTCGACCCTGCTGACCCTGCTGGTGCTGCCGGTGCTGTACCGCTGGCTGCACGGGCGGAAGGCCGCGGCGGCGGCTCCGGAGGCCCGGCCGGCGAGCTGAACCGGACGGCCCGGGGCGTGGGGAACCGTCCCGGGCCCGTTTCCGGCCTAAGTGCTTGCATGGAAAGGGAAAGCCCTCCATAATGCGCGGCTCGCTGTGTCCGGCTTGTCCGGATTTGCGGCCGGAAGCGCGATTCCGGCTTGGGTCCACAGCGAGGTTTTTCCTCCGCATCGCGTGTCGTCCGGTCTGTTCGCAGGCCGTGTCGTCGGGCCGCCGCCTCCCTGGCCAAGGGAAGCATCAAACTTTTTTCGAGGTGCGTATGTCCCGCGTATGCCAAGTCACCGGCAAGCGTGTGCAGACCGGTAACAACGTCTCGCACGCCAACAACAAGACCCGTCGTCGCTTCCTGCCCAACCTGCACGAGCGCCGCTTCTGGGTCGCCAGCGAAAATCGCTGGATCAAGCTGAAAGTTTCCGCGCATGCCCTGCGCACCATCGACAAGAACGGCATCGACTCCGTTCTGGCCGAGCTGCGTGCCCGCGGCGAGAAGGTCTGAGGAGTAATCGAACATGGCAACCAAGCGTGACAAGATCCGTCTGATCTCCTCGGCCAACACCGGCCACTTCTACACGACGGACAAGAACAAGAAGAACACCCCGGGCAAGATGGAAATGAAGAAGTACGACCCGGTCGTGCGCAAGCACGTGATCTACAAGGAAGGCAAGATCAAGTGATGTCGTGATGCGCTTGCCCCCGGCGAGCGCATCCGCGTCATCCGAAGCCCGCCGCAAGGCGGGCTTTTTGTTTGCTTCGGGAATGAAGCGAAGAGCGAATCCCCCTCGGTCCCCCTTTTTCAAAGGGGGAGGAACAGCAATTCTCTGGCAGCTGAACTCGGCAATGATTGCTAGCCCCCTTTGAAAAAGGGGGCGGGCGCCCGCGTAGCGGGCGACGGGGGATTTGCGCGGTTGGCCGGCAACACCCCGCCACCTTCCGGTTTGCACCGACTGCGGCCAGAATCAGCCATCGCATCCTTCACAGGCGCCGCATGGACTGGTCGCTGGGAACCGTACTGCTGATCCTCGACTGGATGATCCGGCTGGCCGCGCTGCTGTGGATTCCCAGCCGCACTTCGCCGGCGGCGGCGCGCAGCTGGATGCTGCTGGTCGGGTTCGTGCCGCTGCTGGGCCTGCCGGCCTACCTGCTGCTGGGCCATCCGTGGCTGTCGCGCGAACGCGTCCAGCGCCAGGCGCGCGCCTCGCAGGTAATCCGCGAGGAACAGCGGCCGCTCGCCGCGCTGCGCTGGCAGCCCGACGCCGGTATCGCCGCGGAGATGGCGCCGCTGGTCGAGCGGCAGGGCGCGTTCATGCCCATCCGCGGCAACACGGTCGAACTGCTGGACGACTATGACGATTCCCTGCGCGCGTTGATCACGACGATGGACGGGGCACGCGTGCGCATCCACCTGCTGTATTACCTGATGTTCGACGACGCGGTCGGCGATGCGGTGGCCGCCGCGCTGAAACGCGCGGCCGGGCGCGGGGTGGAATGCAGGCTGCTGCTCGACGCGGTCGGCGCCAAGCGCGGATGGCGCCGCTACGCGCGACGCCTGCGCAAGGCCGGCGTGCAGGTCCACCAGTTGCTTCCCGGTGGTCTGCGCTGGCGTCGCAGTGGCCGGATGGATCTGCGCAACCACCGCAAGATCGCGGTCATCGATGGCGCCACCGGTTTCATCGGTTCGCAGAACCTCGCCGACCCGATGTTCATTCCCGGCTTTCCCAATCGCGAACTGGTCGCCCACGTGCGCGGGCCGATCGTCGCCCAGCTCGACGCGGTGTTCGCCAGCGACTGGTACCTGGAAACCGGCGAGCGCCTGCACGTGGATCCCGTTCGCGCCACCGGCACGGGCCAGGTCGCGATGCAACTGCTGCCGAGCGGGCCGGCCTATCCCTTCGAGAACGCACGCGATGCCGTCAACGCGCTGATCCACCTGGCCAAGCGCCGCATCGTGCTGGCCACGCCCTACTTCGTGCCCGACGACGCCACCCTCAGCGCGCTGCGCATCGCCGCGCTGTCGGGCGTGGAGGTGCAACTGATCCTGTCCGATCGCAACAACCAGCGCCTGACCGCGTGGGCTCAGGAGTCCTACTACGCGGAACTGCTGGCCTGCGGCGTGCGCATCGCGCTGTACCAGCCGCACTTCCTGCATGCCAAGCACATGAGCGTGGACGACGAAGTCGCGCTGGTCGGTTCGATCAACCTCGACATCCGCTCGTTCGCGCTCAACGCGGAAATCGGCCTGCTGTGCTATGACCGCGCGGTCGTCGCCCGGCTGCGCGGGATCGAATCGGAATACTTGCGCGATGCCCGCAGCGTCCACGGCGAGGACTGGGCACGACGCCCGGCGTGGCGGCGCAGCCGCGATGGCATCGCGCGCCTGGCGGATTCGCTGATGTAACAAAACGTCGATGTTGAAAGCGCCTGATGCGCAACGGTTTTCGCGTATTTGTAAAGTTTGCGTTGCCCGGTCATGCGCCACTGATGCCAAGCCAGCATGAGGCGCGCCGGATCGATCCACTACAATGCGGCCCATGACCAGCGTATCCGCGGGCCTCGCCCATGACATCGCCATCATCGGGGGAGGCGCCGGCGGCGTCCTGACCGCCATCCAGTTGCTGCGCGCGGCGACCGCGCCGCTGCGCATCGCGCTTTACGAACCGCAATCCACGCTTGCCCGTGGCGTGGCCTATGCCACGCCCTATCCGGAACACCTGCTCAACGTGCCGGCACAACGCATGAGCGGCTTCAGCGATCAGCCGGACGATTTCCTCGATTTCCTCAGCGCCGATCCGCAGGAACGCGCCGCGTTGGCACCCACGTTCGTCGAGCGTCATCGCTACGGGGAATACCTGCGCGATCGCCTGGAGCGCGCGCGCGCGGCCAGCCCGGCCACGCTGGTGCACATCGTCCAGCCGGTGATGGCGATGGATCGAAACGAGGCGGGCTGGCGACTGCGGCTCGCCGATGGCGCGCAGGCCGATTGCGATGCGGTGGTGCTGGCGGTCGGCAACCGCCCACGCCCGCTGCCGGCGCGCGGCGCCGGCGGCCTGTCCGCCGATGCCAGCCTGTCGGCCTGGGATTTCGACGCGGTGCGCGCGGTTCCCGGCGATGCCCGGCTGTGCATCGTCGGTTCCGGATTGAGCATGGTCGACGCGGTGTTGAGCTTCGTCGCCACCGAACATCGCGGCACCATCCATGTGCTTTCGCGGCATGGCTGGCTGCCGCAGCCGCATGCGCCGCATGCGGTGGCCGATTTCGATCCGGCGCGGTTGCTGCCGCTGGACCTGCGCGCGCGCCTGCGCTTCGTCCGCGAACGCGTGCGCGAAGCCGCCGCCGCCGGCCTGCCCTGGCAGGCGGTGATGGAACGCCTGCGCCCGCACGGACAGGCGCTGTGGCGTTCCCTGTCGGAATCCGACCAGCGGCGTTTCCTGCGCCACGTCGTGCGGCTGTGGGACGTGCACCGGCACCGGGTGGCGATTTCCGTGCACGAGCAGTTGCAGGCGCTGATCGATCGCGGGCAGCTGCGCATGCACCGCGGCCGCCTGGACACGGTGATGCAGGTCGGCCGCTGCGTGCAGGTCGGCGCGAACGTGCGTGGCAGGCCCGGGCTGGCGCTGGAAGTGGATCGGGTGGTGAACGCCACCGGTGTCGAGATGCGGGTTCCGACCATGCGCAATCCGCTGCTGACCGAGCTGCTGGGCGAGGGCCACGCGCGCACCGGCCCGCACGGCATCGGCATCGACGCCGGCGACGACGGGCGGGTGCTGGACGCCGATGGCCGCGTCCAGCCCGACCTGTGGGTATTGGGCAGCCTGCGGATCGGCAACCTGTGGGAAAGCACCGCCATTCCTGAACTGCGGGGCCAGGCCGAAGCGGTCGCCCGCCAGTTGCTCGCGCGCTGACGCGGGCGCGCTCGCCGGCCGTCGTTTACCCGCCAGCATCCCCGGCGGATTTCCTCCCTCGCTGTAGAGCGGAGCCAGCTCCGCTGCTACGCTGGTTCCGATGTCGGGCGCCGGGAGGCGGCATTGGTTTCGAGCTGGATTCTGCTGCTGGTGTCCATCAGCTACGCGGCGCTGCTGTTCGGCGTGGCATGGTGGGGTGATCGTCGCCCGATGTATCCGGATCGGCCGTGGCTGCGTCCGGTGGTGTACAGCCTGGCGCTGGCGGTCTACTGCTCGTCCTGGACCTTCTACGGCGCGGTCGGCAGCGCGGTGCGCAACGGCATCGGCTACCTGCCGATCTACCTGGGTCCGCTGCTGCTGCTGCTGTTCGGCTGGCGGATCATCGAACGGCTGGCACTGATCGCGCGCAGCGAGAACACGGTGTCGATCGCCGACTTCATCTCCTCGCGCTACGGACGCTCGCGCCGGCTGGCCGCGCTGGTGACGGTGATCGCGTTGATCGGCGTCGTTCCCTACCTGGCGCTGCAGTACAAGGCGGTGGCGATGAGCCTGGGCGTGCTGACCGGCCAGCCCGGCGGCAGCGCGCATGGCTTCTTCTCGGATCCCGCGCTGTACGTGGCGTTGCTGATGGCGCTGTTCGCCGCCCTGTTCGGCACCCGCCAGGTCGACGCCACCGAACATCATCACGGCATGATGCTGGCCATCGCGCTGGAGTCGATGGTCAAGCTGGTGGCGATGATCGCGGTCGGCCTGTTCGCCTACCTGTGGCTGCAGGGCCGCTCCATCCCGGTCGCCGAGTCCGCACGCACGCTGTTCGAGAATTCGCCACCGGTCGGATTCGTCACCCAGACCCTGCTCGGGTTCCTCGCGATCGTCTGCCTGCCTCGCCAGTTCCATGTCGCGGTGGTCGAATGCAGCGACGTCGGCGACATCCGTCGGGCGCGCTGGCTGTTCGGCACCTACCTGGTCCTGATCTCGGTGATGGTGGTGCCGATCGCCGCCGCCGGCGTGGCGTCCTTCGGCATCGGCAGCGGCGTGGCCGATGACAGTTTCATCCTGGCGCTGCCGCTGGCAGACGGCAGCAAGGCGCTGGCGTTGATCGCCTACGTCGGCGGTTTCTCCGCCGCCACCGGCATGGTCATCGTCGCCAGCATCGCGCTTGCCACCATGGTCAGCAACGACCTGGTGATGCCGGTGCTGCTGCGGCGCGGCTGGGCGGATCATCACGCCGAAGCCGACGTCGCTTCGCGGGTGCTGTGGATCCGCCGGTTCGCGATCCTGCTGCTGGCGCTCGCCGCCTACATCTATTACCGCAGCAGCGGCAACGACAGCACGCTGGCGTCCTATGGCCTGATGGCGTTCGCGGCGGTCGCCCAGTTCGCGCCGG
Organism: Pseudoxanthomonas sp. 22568; assembly: GCF_052044485.1. Classification (NCBI taxonomy): domain Bacteria; kingdom Pseudomonadati; phylum Pseudomonadota; class Gammaproteobacteria; order Lysobacterales; family Lysobacteraceae; genus Pseudoxanthomonas; species Pseudoxanthomonas sp. 22568. Next base: position 17,405 of record NZ_JBQENC010000011.1, on the reverse strand, counting down.
GCCTGATCGGCGGCCTGTACTGGCGCGGCGCCAGCCGGCGCGGCGTGGAAGTGGGCATGCTGCTGGGCTTCGGCACCTGGATCTACACCCTGCTGCTGCCGACCATGACCCAGGCCGGTGGCTTCGATGCGTCATGGATCGCGACCGGACCGTTCGGCATCGCCTGGCTGCGGCCGCACCAGCTGTTCGGTTTGAGCGGCTGGGATCCGCTCACCCACGGCACGTTCTGGTCACTGCTGGTGAACACCGGCGCGATGATGGTGATCTCCGCGCGCTGGCGGCCCGGCGTGGACGATCGCCTGCGCGCGGCGCCATTCCTGGATCCGTACGCGCAGCGCCCGGCGCTGGTCGCCGGCGAATGGCCCGGCAGCGTGCGGGTGGGCGACCTGCAGACCCTGGCCGAACGGGTGGTCGGCGAGCGCCATGCGCGCCGCGCGTTCCAGGAACAGGCCCAGGCGTTGGGCCGCGAGATGCAGCCCGGCGCCTCTGCCGACCGCGCCTGGGTGCAATTCACCGAGCGTCTGCTGGCCGCCTCGATCGGTGCGGCGTCCGCGCGCATTGTCCTGACCAGCGTGCTGCGCGGATCGGGCATGGAACTGGGCGAAGTGGTCGCGGTGCTGGACGAGGCCGGCCAGGAACTGCGCTTCAACCGCGAGATCCTCTCCACCACCCTGGAAAACATCGCCGCCGGCGTCAGCGTGGTCGATCCCGAGATGCGCCTGGTCGCCTGGAACCGGCGCTACCAGCAGATGTTCGGCTACCCCGACGGCATGCTGTACGTCGGCCGGCCGGTCGCCGACCTGATCCGCTACAACGCCGAGCGCGGTGAGCTGGGCGAAGGCGACGTCGACGCGCAGATCGGCAAGCGCATCGCCTACATGCGGGCAGGCTCGCCGCACGTGTTCGAGCGCGTGCGCAGCGATGGCCAGGTGATCGAGATGCGCGGCCAGGCCCTGCCCGGCGGCGGCTACGTCACCAGCTACAACGACATCACCGACTTCAAGCGCGCCGAGTTGGCGCTGCGGGAAGCCAACGAGACCCTGGAGCAGCGCGTCACCGAACGCAGCCGCGCGGCCGAAGCGGCCCAGCAGTCCAAGACCCGCTTCCTCGCCGCCATCAGCCACGACGTATTGCAGCCGCTCAACGCCGCGCGCCTGTTCGCCTCGGCCCTGCGCGACGGCGAACAGGACGGCGAGCAACGGCACCTGGCCGAACGCGTGGATGCCTCGCTGCGCGCCGCCGAAGAGTTGCTCGACGGCCTGCTCGACGTGTCGCGGCTGGACGCGGGCAGCCTGCGGGTGGAGATCAGCGACTTCGACGCCGGCGAACTGCTGCGCGAACTGGCCGCCCAGTACGCGCCGGTGGCCGCCGGCCGCGGGCTGGATCTGCGGGTGCATCCGCGCGGGTTGTCGGTACGCACCGACCGGCGCCTGCTGCGCCGGGTGCTGCAGAACTTCCTGGCCAACGCCCTGCGCTATACCCGCCAGGGCCGGATCGTGCTGGGCATGCGCATGCTCGACGGCAAGGTGTCGCTGCAGGTCTGGGACACCGGCCCGGGCATTCCGGAAAACCACATGCGGCAGATCTACGACGAGTTCCACCGCTACCAGCAGCCGTTCGACTGGGGCGAGCGCGGACTCGGCCTGGGCCTGTCGATCTGCCAGCGCATCTCGCGCCTGCTCGGGCATCACCTGGACGCGCGCAGCCGGGTCGATCACGGCAGCATGTTCTCGATCGTCGTTCCGCGCGCCACCCGCGCGCCGGCGCGTCCGTCCACGCCGCGGCGTGGACTCGCCGCCGATTCGCTCACCGGCCTGCGGGTGCTGTGCGTGGACAACGATCGCGAGATCCTCGACGGCATGCGCGCGCTGCTGGGCCGCTGGCAGGTCGAGGTGATCACCGCCACCACGGTCGACGAGGCGCTGGAACGGATGGCCTCGGCGCCGACGGTGGTGCTGGTCGACTACCACCTGCACGATCGGCTGGACGGCCTGGATACGCTGGACGCGCTGCGCGCCGCCAGCGCGGGCCCGATGGCCGGGGCCCTGCTGACCGCCGACGGCCGCGACGAGTTGAAACAGCGCGCCCGCGAACGCGGTTACCGGTTGCTGACCAAACCGGTCAAGCCGGCGTCGCTGCGCGCCTTCCTCGCCGCGCACCACGACGCCCGCCAGCGCCTGGAAGCCTGACTACCGCCGCTGCCCGCGCGCGCCGCCGGTGGTCACCAGCATTCCCCCGGTGTCGCATTCGCGGTCCCGCTGACCGTGCGGACACCCAGCTGGTTGATCGCAAGCGTGCCGCAGCGGGTGTCGGCCCTGGCCTGCGTTCCCTGCGGCACCGCCTGCAATGTGAAGGCACGCGCCGAAACAGCGGACAGGCTGATCTGGTAGTGCCGGGCCAGGCCATCGCCGCACTCCGCGAGGGCGGGAGGCTTGCCCGCCGTATCCAGATAGGAAAGATGCAGGGTATGGAAGCGTTCCAGGCGCTGGGTGCGTTCCTGCAGGCATGCGGCGGCGGCGGCGCGACGGGTATTGACGACGTGATGTTGATAGCTGCCAAAAGCGATGCTTGCCAGGATGGCGATGATGGCCACCACGATCATCAGTTCGAGCAGGCTGAATCCTGCCGCCGGGTACCGGCGTCGATGGAGATCATGTCGGTGGAAAACGTATCGATGCAGGACACGGATGTGGGCGGATCGCATGGGCGTGCCTCCGGGATGCGGTGGACAAGGAGATGGCCCGTCGAGCACGCGCCAGTCGATGCGCCGTCCGCGATGGCGGCGCGATGATGCCCGACCGATGCTAACCAGCCCTGCGCGCTGGAAAAAGGCATTCGCGTTCAAAGTTACGCGAATGACAGGCATACCTCGCGCGCAGCTGATTCGCTTCCCTCTCCGGGCGGCGAACGCGCGCGATGTCGATCGCTTTCATTTCACCGGAAAGCGATCCTCGGCGGCACGGCCTGGAGCGATGGCGCTACCGGCGAAAACGCAGTCGGGCCACCGTGCCGCGTTCCGGCGCCGAATCGATGTCCAGCTGCCAACCCAGGTGTTCGCACAGGCGCGCGATCAGATCCAGCCCGATGCCGCCGCCGTCGCGTCCTTCCCCGCGCGCCAACTGCGCATAGATGCGGCTGATCTCCTCCGGACTCATGCCGTGTCCGGGATCGGTGATCGTCACGGTGGCATCGGCGTCCAGGCGGATGTCGATCACGCCGCGATCGCTGTTCTCGATGGCGTTGCGCAACAGGTTTCCGATCGCGGCCTGGACAATGGCCACCGGCGCGGTGACCCGGACCGCCGACAGCGGACCCAACCGCAACGCAAGATCCTTGCCGTGGGTGAGATGGCGATGGTCTTCGACGATTTCCGGCAGCAGTTCGTCCAACGCCACCGCATCGCTGACCGCGGCCAGGCGCTCGGGGTCCTTGGCCAGGATCAGCAGCAGCGAGATCAGCTGCTCGATCTGGCGGACGTTGCGCGCGATGCGTTGCATCTGTTCGCGCGCGGCCGGCGGCACGCCCACCTGATCCGAGGCGAGCCGGGCGGCGCCGCCGATTACCGCGATGGGCGTGCGCAGCTCGTGGCTGGCGCTGTTGATGAAGGCCCGCTCGCGTTCGACGAAGCGCTCGCTGCGATCCAGGTAGTCATTGAAGGCATCGGCAATCACCCGCAGTTCGCGGCTGGCGCTGGGTTCAAGCCCGATACGCTGGCGCCCGCGTTCGGGCCGCAGGCGCGCGATATCGTCGGCCATCACGCCCAGCGGACGGATCGCCCGGCCCAGCCCCCAGGCCAGCAGCAGGCCAAGCAGGATCACCGAGGCGAACATGCCGACCACGATTCCGCTGCTGATGGTCTCCTCCAATCCCTCGAACTCGGTGATGTCCAGCGCCAGCGCGACCCGGCCGCCGGGCAGGTCCTGGATCATCACCACCCGCAGCTTGCCCTCCACCCACAGGTCGTCGTGCAGGCCGGGCGGCAGCGCGCGCAATACTTTGGGCGGCGGCGGCACGTCGTTCCAGCGGTAGAGCGTCATGTCGTCGGTATCGGTCCAGCGATAGCCGGGATCGGCCTGCACGCGATCCTGGTAGTGATGGAGTTCGGCGCGCAGCAGCGAACTCCAGACCATGCGCTCGGCCTCCTCGTTGACGATCAGGCCGCCGATGAAGATGGCGACCGAGAGCAGCGAGACGTAGACCAGCAGCCAGGTGAGGATGCGCCGGCGCAGGCTGTTGTTCCTAGCCGCCATCGCGCTGCTCCTCCGGTGCCGCCAGCCGGTAGCCCACCCGCGGCAAGGTCTGGATCAGCTTCACCGGGAACGGTCCATCGACGCTGCGGCGCAACTCGTACACATGCGAACGCAGCATGTCGCCGTCCGGCGGGCTGTCACCCCACAGCGCGTATTCCAGGCGATCCCGGGTCACCGCGCCGGGACTGGCCTGCATCAGCACTTCCAGCAGCTTGCGGCAGGCCGGATACAGGTGCAGCGGCTGCCCCGCGCGACTGGCTTCCAGGGTGGACAGGTCCAGTTTCAGATCCGCCACCTGCAGCAGGCGGTTGCGACCGCGCCCGCCACTGCGCGCCAGCACCGCTTCCAGCCGCACCTCCAGTTCGGGCAGTTCGAAGGGCTTGGTCAGGTAGTCGTCGGCGCCGGCGCGGAAGCCCGCGATCTTGTCGGGCAGTTCGTCGCGCGCGGTGAGCATGATGACCGGCGCGTCGCCGGCATGCGTTTCGCGCAGGCGTCGCAGCACCTCGCGACCATCCATCCGCGGCAGCATCCAGTCCAGGATGATCGCGTCGTAGGCCTGCGTGGTGGCCAGGTGCAGGCCGGTCACCCCGTCCGGCGCGGCATCCAGGGCATGGCCGCGCGCTTCGAAGTAGTCGAACAGGTTTGCCACCAGGCTCCGGTTGTCTTCGATCACGAGCAGCCGCATCGGGGTTTCCGTCCTCGTCGTTGACCGGCACGGGCATCCCGGCGGGTCGCCACGCTGTACCTCCCGGTGTCGGAATCCGGTCGGAACGGGACGATTCTCCCATGCGCGGGGAGACACGGGTGAAGCGGTCGCGCAATGGCAACGGCGGCTGAAGCGTGCCCTGCGCCGCCTGCCGCGTTAACGACGCGCGAACGGGGTTCCGACGACTCTCCGACAGCGGCGTCACCAGCATGGCCTTCATACCGGCGCAGGGGCCGGAATGAACGTATCCGATGTCCTTTGCCGCACCACAGCCCTCCATGCCGCTTGGCGAGATCCGTCCGCCGCCGGCCTTCGATCGCGACTTCCTCGTCCACCACGCCGGCTGGCCGCTGGCGGTGTTCGCGCTGGCAACGGTGATCCTGATCCCGCTGCGCGGCGATCTGTGGCTGGCGGATCGGCTGTACGCCTGGGAAGGCCATCGCTGGTCGCTGCAGCAGGGTTTCGTCACCCAGCACCTGATCCATGTGATGGGCAAGCGGTTGAGTACCTTGGGCTGGTACGGCGTGGCACTGCTGCTGATCGCCAGTGGTTCCTTCCCGCGCCTGAAGGCATGGCGACGGCCGCTGTTCTTCCTGCTGCTGGCCACCGCGTTGTCGACCGCAGCGGTCGGCACGCTGAAGCTGTGGACGGACATGGACTGCCCGTGGGATCTGGCCCGCTATGGCGGCAGCCGGCCGTTCGTCGATCTGTTCAGCGCGCGGCCGGCGCGGTTGCCAACGGCGTCGTGCTTTCCCGCCGGCCACGCCAGCGCCGGTTATGCGTGGGTGGCGCTGTACTTCTTTTTCCTGGCCACCGCGCCACGCCTGCGCTGGCTGGGTCTGGGCGTCGGCCTGGCGGCCGGGCTGCTGTTCGGCTTCGCCCAGCAGCTGCGCGGTGCCCATTTCCTCTCGCACGACCTGTGGACCCTGGCCATCTGCTGGACGATCGCGCTGCTGCTGCATGCCTGCCTGCTGGTGCCGGCACGGTCCCCGGCGGCGCGGCGCGTCATGCCAGCGCCGCCGGCTCCCGGCCTGTTGTCGCGGAGCGAGCCATGAACGCCAGTCCGCTGGAAGCCGGTCTGCGCCGCAATGTCCGCTCCGCCGCGCCGGCGTGGCTGCGCCAGCGTCCGGTGGCCGCCAGCGAAACCCTGTTGCTGGCGGTGAGCCTCTACTTCACCCTCTTCAGCAATGGCCAGTTCTGGCGCAACGTGATCGTCGCGCCGGCGGTGCAGTGGAAGTTCGCCGCGGCGCTGTTCGTGATCATCACCGCCGTGCACGCGCTGTTGCTCGGACTGGTCGTGCATCGCCGCTATGCGCGTCCGCTGCTGGCCGGGCTGATCCTGGTCACCGCCATCGCCACCTACTACATGGGCAGCTATGGCGTGTACCTGGATTCGGACATGCTGCGCAACATCCTGCATACCGATCGCAAGGAGTCCAGCGAACTGCTGAGCTGGCGCCTGCTGATGCCGATCCTGTTCGCCAGCCTGCCGATCGCCCTGCTGTGGCGGGTGCGGCTGCGCGAACAGCCGTGGCGGCGCGCGCTGATCATGCGCGGCGGATTCCTGGCGGCGCTGCTGGTGGCCTTCGCGGGCGCGGCGATGCTGTCGTACCAGGACCTGTCCTCGCTGATTCGCAATCGCCGCGAGGTGCGTTATCTGGTGACGCCGGCGAACTACCTGGTTTCACTCGCCCGGGTGCTGACGGCCGCGCCGCCGGGAAGCCGTACCGCCAGGACGCCGATCGGCCAGGACGCCCGCCAGTTGCCGCAGACGGCCGGCCGCAAGCCGCGGCTGCTGGTGCTGGTGGTGGGCGAAACCGCGCGCGCGCAGAACTGGGGATTGAACGGCTATTCGCGCCAGACCACGCCGGAACTGTCGCGCATGGGCGTGATCAACTTCCCGGCCGTCACCGCCTGCGGCAGCAGCACCGAAGTTTCCCTGCCCTGCATGTTTTCACCCTACGGTCGGCACGACTACGACCAGAAGAAGATCCGCGATCACCAATCGCTGCTGCATGTGCTGGAGTACGCCGGCATCCGCACCCTGTGGCGCGACAACCAGTCCGGCTGCAAGGGCGTCTGCCAGGGACTGCCGATGCAGGCGCTGGATGATGCGAAGGATCCCGACCTGTGCAACGGCAAACGCTGCCTGGACGAGATCCTGCTGCGTGGCCTGGACGCCGCCGTACCCGCCGGTGGCGGCGATCGCGTGGTGGTGCTGCACCCATTGGGCAACCATGGCCCCAACTACTTCGAGCGCTATCCCTCCGCGTTCCGCCTCTACACGCCGGTGTGCGAATCGGTCGATCTGGGCGAATGCGATCGCCCGTCCATCGTCAACGCCTACGACAACGCACTGGGCTACACCGATCATGTGCTTGCGAAGCTGATCGGCCAGCTGGGCCGCAATCCCCGCTACGACACCGCCATGATCTACGTATCCGATCACGGCGAATCGCTGGGCGAGAAAGGCCTCTACCTGCATGGCGTGCCCTATGCGATCGCCCCGGAAGAACAGACCCGGGTGCCGATGGTGATGTGGTTCTCGCCGGGTTTCGCGGCCGGCAGCGGCCTGGACATCGCCTGCCTGCGCCGGGAATCCACGCAACCGGCCAGCCACGACAACCTGTTTCCGTCCGTGCTGGGCCTGCTGGACGTGCGCACCGGCGTATACGACCGCGATCGGGATCTCTTCGCCGCCTGCCGCACGTAGAGCGGAGCTTGCTCCGCTGCGGTTTGCTCGAATGGCCGATGCTTCCCGACAAAGGCAGCCGAGCAAGCTCGGCTCTACAAGGGCGGAGTAGAGCGGAGCTTGCTCCGCTGCCCCGGAACGTTCCGCATCAAGACAGCCCATTCGATGGCCGGTCCGCCGTCGCCGGTCGTCAATCCTCTTCCGGCGGCGGCACCACGCCGTCCGGATCCACCGCAAGACGACCGGCCATCAGCACCGCCTGGGTACGGTTGGTGACGCCGAGCTTGCGCAGGATCGCGGTGACGTGCGCCTTGATGGTGGCTTCGGACACGCCCAGGTCGTAGGCGATCTGCTTGTTGAGCCGGCCCACGCCCAGCATCTGCAATACCCGAAACTGCTGCGGGGTGAGGTCGCGCAGGCGCTGTGCGATCTCGTGTTCGTCACGGCTGATGGCCGGCGCGTTCATCGCTTCGACCGGTGCCCAGCGTTCACCGTCCAGCACCGTGCCGATGGCCTCGCCGATGGTGTCCGAATCGGCCGACTTGGGAATGAAGCCCAGCGCGCCATGATCCAGCGCGCGCCGCATGACGGTCGGCTCCTCGCGCGCGGACACGATCACCACCGGCAGCTGCGGATGCAGCGCGCGCACATGTACCAGCGCGCTGAACCCTTGCGCGCCGGGCATGTTCAAGTCCATCAGCAGCAAATCCGCATCCGGGTGCGCGTCCACCAGCGCATACAGCGCGTCCACGCTGTCGGCCTCGTGCAGGCGCACGCCCGGCAGCACCCGCTGCACCGCCGCGCGCAGCGCCTCGCGGAACAGCGGATGGTCGTCGGCGATCAGCAGGGTGGTCATGTGGTTCTCCCGGGTTGGAGCAAATCCCCCCTGCCCCCCTTTTTCAAAGGGGGAATTCCTTCGGTGGTAGTGCTGCGAGGTTGCCGTGTGCGTAATCCGGTGCAGTTTGTTGGTGGCAGCTGACTTTCCTTACGCGGAATCGAGCCTTTCCCCTCTTTGAAAAAGGGGGGCAGGGGGGATTCACTCTCAGGATGCGTCCCTACCACCGCTACCTCAAACCCCATGCGCGCCGGCTGCGCCGCGACATGACCGACGCCGAGCAGCGGCTGTGGTTCCACCTGCGCAGGAAACAGCTCGATGGCGTGCAGTTCTACCGGCAGAAGCCGCTTGGGCGATATGTCGTCGATTTCTATGGCCCTGCCGCGGATCTGGTGATCGAGTTGGATGGTAGCCAGCACTTCACCGCCAACGGCCTGGCAGGGGATCGACGCCGTGATGCATTCCTGGCGGGCCAGGGGCTGCGCGTCCTCCGGTTCGATGATCGGCAAGCGCTGCTGGAAACGACCGCCGTGCTGGAAGTGATTCTGCGGGTGATCCGCGAACGCTGAGGGAAAATCCCCCCTGCCCCCCTTTTTCAAAGGGGGGATTCCTTCGGAAAAACCGCGATGTGGGCCAGGGAGACGCGGGGCGCCTCCGACTCCCGGCATTACCCGGCTTCCAGGAGTGCCTTCGATGCTGGCAGCCCGCTGGAACGCCGACCGCAAGTACTCCCCCCTTTGAAAAAGGGGGGCTGGGGGGGATTTGCGGGCCCCCGCCATGCTCACTTCACCTTCCGTTCCGCGACCAGCGAATCGACCACGCCCGGATCGGCCAGGGTCGAGGTGTCGCCCAGCTGGTCCGGCGCGTTCTCGGCGATCTTGCGCAGGATGCGGCGCATGATCTTGCCGGAGCGCGTCTTCGGCAGGCCCGGCGCCCATTGCAGGTGATCCGGCGCGGCGATGGGGCCGATTTCCTTGCGCACCCACAGCACCAGTTCCTTCTGCAGTTCCTCGCTGGGCACCTCGCCGGCCTTCAGGGTCACGTAGGCATAGATGCCCTGGCCCTTGATGTCGTGCGGAAAGCCGACCACCGCCGCCTCGGCGACCTTCGGATGCAGCACCAGCGCGCTTTCCACCTCGGCGGTGCCGATGCGGTGGCCGCTGACGTTGATCACGTCGTCGACGCGGCCGGTGATCCAGTAGTAACCGTCGGCGTCGCGGCGGCAGCCGTCGCCGGTGAAGTAGGTGCCCGGATAGGTGCGGAAATAGGTGTCGATGAAGCGCTGGTGGTCGCCGTAGACCGTGCGCATCTGGCCCGGCCAGGAATCCAGCAGGACCAGGTTGCCCTCGGTGGCGCCGTCGAGGATTTCACCGTTGGCGTCCACCAGCGCCGGGCGCACGCCGAAGAACGGCAGCGTGGCCGAACCCGGCTTCTGGTCGATCGCGCCGGCCAGCGGGCTGATCATGATGCCGCCGGTCTCGGTCTGCCACCAGGTGTCCACGATCGGGCAGCGGCCGTCGCCGACCACGTCGTAGTACCAGCGCCAGGCTTCCGGGTTGATCGGCTCGCCGACGCTGCCGAGCAGGCGCAGCGAGCTGCGCGAGGTCTTCTTCACCGGCGCCTCGCCCTCGCGCATCAGCGCGCGGATCGCGGTGGGCGCGGTGTAGAAGATGGTGACCTGGTGCTTGTCGATGACTTCCCAGAAGCGCGACACGCTCGGGTAGTTGGGCACGCCCTCGAACATCACCGAGGTGGCGCCGTTGGCCAGCGGCCCGTAGACGATGTAGCTGTGGCCGGTCACCCAGCCCACGTCGGCGGTGCACCAGTAGATGTCGTCCTCGCGCAGGTCGAACACCGCCTCGTGGGTGTAGGCCGCGTACAGCAGGTAGCCACCGGTGGTGTGCAGCACGCCCTTGGGCTTGCCGGTCGAACCGGAGGTGTAGAGGATGAACAGCGGGTCCTCGGCGTTCATCCGCTCGGGCTCGCACTCGGCCGGCTGCTCGTCGACCACCGCGTCGAACCAGCGGTCGCGCGGCATCTGCATGTCCACCGCGCCGCCGGTGTGGCGCACCACCAGCACGGTCTCGACCGAATTGGTGCCGGGCAGCTTGAGCGCGGCGTCCACGTTCGCCTTCAACGGCACCTTCTTGCCACCGCGCAGGCCCTCGTCGGCGGTGATGATCAGCTTGCTGCCGCAGTCGGCCACGCGGTCGGCGATGGAATTGGGGGCGAAGCCGCCGAACACCACCGAGTGGATCGCGCCGATGCGCGCGCAGGCCAGCATCGCCACCGCCGCGTCCGGAATCATCGGCAGGTAGATGGTGACGCGGTCGCCCTTCTTCACCCCCAGCGCGCGCAGCGCGTTGGCCAGCTTGCAGGTGCGCTCGTACAGTTCGCGGTAGGTGACCCGCAGCGACGGCTGGTCCGGGCTGTCCGGCTCGAACAGCAGCGCGGTCTTGTCGCCGCGGGCGGCGAGCTGGCGATCCAGGCAGTTGACGCTGGCGTTGAGCTCACCGTCCTCGAACCAGCGGATGTGGAAGTCATCCAGCTGGTAGCTGACGTCCTTGATCCGGGTCGGCTTCTTGAACCAGTCCAGGCGCTCGGCGACCTGTCCCCAGAATTTTTCAGGATGGTCGATGGAAGCCTGGTAGTCGCGCTGGTAGGCGGCGCGGTCGATGCGCGCCTTGGCGGCGAAGTCCGGCTTGATGGGGTAGATGTCGCTCATGGGGGCCCTCCCGGGGACAGCGGAACGAAAAGTCTGAGGATGCGATTCTGACAAGAATGCCCATCACACCGCGAGCGCCGGCAACGCTCCGCGGGAGGGGCGACGCGCCGAGTTTGCCGCATCCGGCCATGCGGCATCGCAGCAACCCTGTTAGACCTTGGTCGTAATTCCAGCCGCGCACCCGCATGCCCACCCGCGCGTGGAAGCCGTTTTGAAGGGGTTTTGGCGGCCGGCGCGCGTCATTCGACCAATGGCGAATAGGCGCGGCGGAGGCAACGGCGCAAGTCTGCCCGGCACGTGCCGAGCACGGCATGCGTCCAAACCGGGAGGGGTTATGACCACACGTTTCGCAACGATGGCCAGGCGGCCGCTGGCCGCCGCGCTGTTCGTCGCCTGCATCGCGCCGGGCCTGGCGTTCGCCCAGACGGCGAAGGAAAAGGCGCTGGAGGCCCGCGTGGCCGAACTGGAGCGGCAGGTGCAACTGCTGCTGTCGGCGCAGCAGCAACAGCAGACCCAGATCAGCAGTACCCAGGAACAGGTGACCCAGGTCCAGGCCGCGCAGGCGGCCAAGCCGGCGCTGCCGGCCGGCAAGCAGCCGATCCAGGGCACCACCATCATGACCGCCGCCAATCCGGGCACCACGTTCTCCTACGGCGGCTTCATCAAGATGGACGCGATGGTGACCGACACCAGCGACGGCCGCATCGCCGATGGTTCCTCCGGCCGCCTGTTCTACGTGCCCAGCACGATCCCGGTGGCGGGCGCGAACGCCGATGGCGGCGATCCCTACGCCGACTTCCATGCCCAGTTCTCGCGCTTCTGGCTCAGCGCCGACCACGTCACCGACAACGGCGACAAGTTCAAGGGTTTCATCGAGGCGGACTTCTTCGGCGGCGGCAGCAACGCGCTGGCCGGCAACGAAACCGCCACCAACACCTATGCCGTCACCCTGCGCCACGCCTACGTGACCTGGAACAACTGGCTGGCCGGCCAGACCTGGTCCAACTTCATGGACGCCGGCGCGCTGCCGGACGCGGTCGATTTCGTCGGCCCGACCGACGGCACCATCTTCGTGCGCCAGGCGCAGTTGCGCTACACCAATGGCCCGTGGTCGTTCTCGATCGAGAACCCGCAGACCACCGTCACGCCCTACCTGACCGGCGCGCGCTTCAACAGCGGAGACAATGCCGCGCCCGACTTCACCGCGCGCTGGCTGACCAAGGGCGACTGGGGCCACTTCACCGTGGCCGCGCTACTGCGCCAGTTCAAGGTGGCCGACGAGACCGACACCGGCGCCGCGCTCAGCGTCTCGGGCAAGTTCAACCTGGGCAAGAACGACGACATCCGCTACGCCGTCAACGCCGGCCAGGGCATCGGCCGCTACCTGGCCTTCGGCGTCGGCAGCGACGTGGTCACCGAGGCCGACGGCGACATCAGCGCGCTGGACGGCTACGGCGGCTTCGTGGCCTGGCGCCACGTGTTCAGCCCGAAGGTCCGTACCAACCTGATGTACTCGGCTTCGCATTTCGACAACGACGTGTCGCTCACCGGCTGGGGCGTCACCGAGCGCACCCAGTCGATGCACGCCAACGTCATCTACTCGCCGTTTCCGAAACTGGACATCGGCGCGGAACTCATCTTCGGCCAGCGTTCACTCGAGGATGACCGCGAGGGCGACCTGAAGCGCCTGCACACCCACGTCAAATACTCGTTCTGAGGGGAGAGGAATGAACGCAACCACGCTCAAGCATTCGCCGTCCGGCGAACTCAGCCAAGGCCACAAGAAGGTCATCTTCGCATCCAGCCTGGGTACCGTCTTCGAGTGGTACGACTTCTATCTGTACGGTTCACTGGCGGCGATCATCGCCAAGCAGTTCTTCAGCGGCGTCAACGAGACCACCGGCTTCATCTTCGCGTTGCTGGCCTTCGCCGCCGGCTTCGCGGTGCGTCCGTTCGGCGCGGCGTTCTTCGGCAGCCTGGGCGACCGCATCGGGCGCAAGTACACGTTCCTGGTCACCATCGTGATCATGGGCCTGTCCACCTTCATCGTCGGCATCCTGCCCACCTACGCCAGCATCGGCGTGGCCGCCCCGATCATCCTGATCGGCCTGCGCCTGTTGCAGGGCCTGGCACTGGGCGGCGAGTACGGCGGCGCGGCGACCTACGTGGCCGAGCACGCCCCCAACGGCAAGCGCGGCCTGTACACCAGCTTCATCCAGACCACCGCCACGCTGGGCCTGTTCCTGTCGCTGCTGGTGATCCTCAGCTGCCGCCTGTCGCTGGGCACCGAGGCGTTCGAAGCCTGGGGCTGGCGCATTCCGTTCCTGGTCTCGATCGTGCTGCTGGGCGTGTCGGTGTGGATCCGCATGCAGTTGAGCGAATCGCCGTTGTTCCAGCAGATGAAGTCCGAGGGCAAGGGCTCCAAGACCCCGTTCCGCGACAGCCTGAAGGGCGGCAACCTCAAGCTGATGCTGCTGGTGCTGCTGGGCGCGACCGCCGGCCAGGCGGTGGTGTGGTACGGCGGCCAGTTCTACTCGCTGTTCTTCCTGACCCAGGCGCTCAAGGTCGACGGCACCACCGCCAACCTGCTGATCGCCGGCGCACTGGCCCTGGCCACGCCGTTCTTCATCTTCTTCGGCTGGCTGTCCGACCGCATCGGCCGCAAGAAGATCATCCTGGCCGGCTGCCTGCTGGCGGCGATCACCTACTTCCCGATCTTCAAGGGCCTGACCCACTTCGCCAACCCGGGCATCGAGGAAGCCCGCGCGAGCTCGCCGGCGGTGGTGGTGGCGGACCCGGCCACCTGCAGCTTCCAGTTCGATCCGGCCGGCGTGCGCAAGTTCACCAGTTCCTGCGACGTCGCCACCGCGGCGCTGACCAAGGCGGGTGTGCCGTATACCGTGCAGGCGGCCGCTCCCGGCTCGGTGGCCCGCGTCGAGGTCGGCGGCAATCAAGTCGAGTCGTACGAAGCGGCCGGGCTGTCCAAGGATGACGCCAAGGCCAAGGGCACCGACTTGGGCGCCCGCCTGAAGACCGCGCTGACCTCGGCCGGCTATCCGGAGAAGGCGGACCCGGCACGCATCAACATCCCGATGACGCTGTTCCTGCTGTGGGTGCTGGTGATCTACGTGACCATGGTCTACGGCCCGATCGCGGCCTATCTGGTGGAGCTGTTCCCCACCCGCATCCGCTACACCTCGATGTCGCTGCCGTACCACATCGGCAACGGCTGGTTCGGCGGCTTCCTGCCGGCCATCTCGTTCGCCCTGGTCGCCGGCACCGGCAACATGTACTACGGCCTGTGGTATCCGATCGGCGTGGCGGTGCTGACCCTGATTGTCGGCATCCTGTTCCTGCGCGAAACCAAGGACGTCGATATCACCCAGTAAGCGCGCTCCCTCCGCGCCGGCCGGACGCATTCCGGCCAACCCGACGCCGGCCCTCGTGGCCGGCGTTTTTTTGTGCGCGCGGCGACACGCGCTTTTAGGAATCCTCCGATTTCGCAAGCGGTGGCGCCTTCCTATCCTGCCCGGACTCTCCCCAGAACCTTCGTTCGCCCGGCCATCGGTCAGGCGACCCGGCCTTTCCCGCGATCGAGGCATCCCATGGCCATCCACGGAAACCTGAGCGACTTCTCGCTGCGCGACATCCTGACCGTGGTTGTCGGCAAGCACGGCGTGCTCACCGTGGATCAACGGGATGGCCAGGTGCTCCGCCTGGACATCGCCGGCACCAGCATCACCCGGATGACCGTGGAACGCCCCATCGACTCGCGCAGCGAAGGACAAGTGCTGCTGCGCATGTTCGCGCAGGGGAACGGCGAGTTCCGTTTCGAGCCGCTGGCCACGGTGGAGGCGAAGCGTTCGTTCCTGCGGATGGACGAACTGCTGGAAGGCCGCGGCGCGGTGCCACTGGACGAACGCGACCTGCCGCATCCCAAGACGATGTTCCTGGTGATCAAGGGTCGCCAGGTGGAACTTCCGCCGGATCTGGCCGAGTTCCTCGGCGCGGCCGTGCCGTTGCTCACCGAGGGCGCCAGCGCCGAACGGATCTCGCGGCAACTGGGATTCCCGCTCGAAGGCACGCGCCGCAACCTGCAACGCCTGCGTCAGGTCAAGAAAGTCTGGCCGATGCAGGCATACGTGGATCGGCTCGATCCGGAACAACGCAAGCAGCGCCAGTCCCTGGGCCAGCGCATCGCCAGCTTCTTCACCCGATGACCCCACTCAAGATCGTTATCTCCGGCCCCGTCGGCGCCGGCAAGACCACCTTCATCCGTTCCGTGTCCCAGACCGAAGTGGTCAGCACGGAGGAAGTCAGCACCGAGCGGATCGGCAAGACGCACACGACGGTCGCACTGGACTTCGGCCAGATCGCACTGGGCGACTACGTGCTGCACCTGTTCGGCACGCCCGGGCAGTCGCGCTTCGACTACATGTGGGACGTCCTCAGCGAAGGCGCGCTGGGCCTGATCGTGCTGGTGCCCTGCGACGCGCCCAACGAATTCCCGCAGGCGCGGCGGATCCTGGAGTTCGTGATCAGCCGCCAGCCGGTGGAATTCATCATCGGGCTGACCCGGACCGATCTGGCGGCCGACGGCTGGACCGCCGCCGAGGTCGCCGCCTACTTCGGTGTTCCCGAACAGCAGGTGCTTGCGCTCAATCCCCGCGACGCCGCGCACGCCCGCCATGCCATCCACCAGCTGCTGCAGCGCGTCTGATCGCCTGCACGCGGCCTTCTTCCCTGTTTTCACGAGGACACATCATGAGCAAGCAAGAACAGATGCAAGCCACGCTGGACGCCCTGACACGCGCCATTCCGGGCATGAAGGGCAGCTTCCTTTGCACCTTCGACGGCATGCCCGTCTGCCAGTCGATTACCGATCCCGGCGTCGATTCGGCGCGGGTCGCGGCGATGGCCGCCACCGCCCTGGGCGTGGGCCGGCGCATCACCGAAACCCTGTCCACCGGAACGCTGCGCGGCATCAAGCTGGTGGCCGCGGATGGCCGCATCTTCATCTACATGGTCGGCAGCAAGGCCTGCCTGGCGCTGGTGGCGCCGTCGGACACCAATGTCGGCCTGATCGAACTGGAAGTGGCCGACGTGATCACCCAGTTGACCGCCATCCTGTAAGGAGCAGACGCCATGAATCACGAACGCAAGAGCTGGACGGTCAAGGACGAAGCCATCGTCCGCGAGCTGCGCGAATTGCTCACCCTGTCGGCGGAGGAATGCGCGTTGCTGAAGGCGCTGGAGCCGATGGCCCGCGAAGCGGCCCCGACCCTGGTCGCCGAGTTCTACGAGCGCCTGCTGTCGCATGAGCCGACCCGGGAATTCATCGGCGACAAGGAACGCCTGGCCACCACCCTGGCCAACTGGTTCGTGGAGGTGTTCTGCGGTGAATACGACGACGCCTACGCACTCAAGCGGCTGGGCATCGGCAACGTGCACGTGCGCATCGGACTGCCGGTCCGCTATCCGCTGGCGATGATGGACCTGATCGCCCGCCACGGCGAACGCATCACATCGGCCAAGGGCGAGGCGGCGATCCAGGCGTTCCGCAAGGTCCTGGCCATCGACGTGGCGACCTTCAACCAGGCCTACGAGAACAACCAGCTGCACCATCTGGCCGAGCTGACCGGCAGCGAACGCCTGGCTCGCCGGCTGTTGTCCGGCGGCTGACGCCGCCGCGTTTCATTGATCGGGCCGCGGCCTATTGCGGGGGAGCAGCGAGCTCCCGCGCATCCAGATAACCGTCGCCGCTGCGATCCTGTTTGCGGAAGGTGGCCGCCAATCGCTCGCGATGGGTTGCGCGGGTGATGGCGGCCCCCTTGCCGCCCGGCAGCTCGTCGCCGGACAGCACGCCATCGCGATTGCGGTCACGCGCATCGAAGGCGTAGCTCATCCAGTCCAGGAACTCGGCCTGGCTGACCCGACCGTCGCCATCGGCATCCATGCGCTGCAGATAGTCCTTGGTGCCGTTGACCTGACCCACCGCGAGCAGCGGCAGGGCCGATATCAGCAATGCAGGCAATAGACGCATCATCCCCGCATTGTAGGACTGGATTTGCCCGGATGCCGAGCGTGTGCGCTCGTCCACGCACCCCGCGCAAATCTCCGTCGCCTCCGGCGCCCGCCCCCTTTTGAAAAGGGGGCTACCAAGAGACTCCAGCGCTCGGAAACCCGCTGTTCCTCCC
>NZ_JBQENC010000010.1:0-162569 GCF_052044485.1 Pseudoxanthomonas sp. 22568 | reverse complement strand
CCCACCACTTCGTCGCGCACCGGATCGACCGGGCCGACGTAATAGATGAGGCGCCCCTTCAGATCCACCGGCAGCGGCTCGCCCTTGTTGAGCATGTCGACCATGCGCTTGTGCGCGGCGTCGCGACCGGTCAGCAGCTTGCCATTGAGCAGCAGTACTTCGCCGGGCTTCCAGTTGGCGACGTCCTCGCGGGTCAGCGTGTCGAGATCGACCCGGCGCCCCTTGGAGGCGTCGTAGGTCAGTTCCGGCCAGTCTTCCAGCGACGGCGGATCCAGCATCACCGGGCCGCTGCCGTCGAGGGTGAAATGGGCGTGGCGGGTGGCCGCGCAGTTGGGAATCATCGCCACCGGCAGGTTGGCGGCGTGGGTCGGATAATCCTTGACCTTGATGTCCAGCACCGTGGTCAGGCCGCCCAGTCCCTGCGCGCCGATACCCAGCGCATTGACCTTCTCGTACAACTCCAGGCGCAGTTCCTCGGCGCGGTTGGAAGCGCCGCGAGCCTGCAGGTCGGTGATGTCGATCGGTTCCATCAGCGCTTCCTTGGCCAGCAGCATCGCCTTCTCGGCGGTGCCGCCGATGCCGATGCCGAGCATGCCCGGCGGGCACCAGCCCGCCCCCATGGTCGGCACGGTCTTGAGCACCCAGTCGACGATCGAGTCGGACGGGTTGAGCATGGCGAACTTCGACTTCGCCTCCGAGCCACCGCCCTTGGCGGCGACGATGACCTCGACCGTATTGCCCGGGACAACCTTGACGTTGACCACGCCCGGCGTGTTGTCCTTCGTGTTGGTGCGCTTGCCGGCCGGATCCGCCAGCACCGAGGCGCGCAGCTTGTTGTCCGGGTGGTTGTAGGCGCGGCGCACGCCTTCATGGACCATGTCCTCCACGCCCATCGTGGCGTCGTCCCAGCGCACGTCCATGCCGATTTCCAGGAACACGGTGACGATGCCGGTGTCCTGGCAGATCGGGCGGTGGCCCTCGGCGCACATGCGCGAGTTGATCAGGATCTGGGCGATGGCGTCCTTGGCCGCCGGCGACTCCTCGCGCTCGTAGGCGGCGGCGAGGTTCCTGATGTAATCGACCGGGTGGTAGTAGCTGATGTACTGCAGCGCGTCGGCGATGGACTGGATGAGGTCTTCTTGCTTGATCGAGGTCATGGAGCTTGGAGCCGGGGGCTGCCGGTGGGTAGCGGGCGGAGCCTGCCATTTTAGGCCAAAGTGGCGGCCCGGCCGGTTGTCACGCCGTGCCGCCCTGCCCCGTCCTGGCCCCATGAACGCCGAAACCACCTTCCAGAGCCACCGTTCCCGCCTGTTTTCGCTCGCCTATCGGTTGCTGGGCAGCCGCAGCGACGCCGAGGACGTGGTCCAGGACACCTGGCTACGCTGGCGCCAGGCCGATACTGCCGCCATCCGGGATCCGGAGGCCTGGCTGGTGACCGCCGCCAGCCGGCTGGGCATCGACCGCCTGCGCGCCGCCAAGCTCCAGCGCGAACGCTACCCCGGCCCCTGGCTGCCTGAACCGGCCGAAATCGACGACCGTCCCGGTCCGGAACATGGCGCCGAACTGGCCGAGCAGGTCTCGCTGGCATTCCTGGCCGTGCTGGAGCGGCTGGGACCGGAGGAACGTGCAGCGTTCCTGCTGAAGGAAGCCTTCGACTACGACTACGGCCATATCGCCGAACTGATCGGCCACAGCGAGGCCAACTGCCGCCAGATGGTGCATCGCGCGCGCGAACGTCTGCAGGCCGCGCGGCCACGTTTCGATGTCGCGCCGGAACGCCACCGGCGCCTGCTGGAACGGTTCATGCACGCCGCGCGGGTGGGCAACCGGGAGGCGATCGCCGCGCTGCTGCACGAGGATGCGCGGCTGGTGTCCGACGGCGGCGGCAAGGCGACCGCGGCGATCCGCCCACTGCACGGCAACGAACGCATCGCACGCCTGTTCTGGGCTGCGTATCGGCGTCCGCAGCCCGATACCGAATGGCGCATGGGGCGGGTCAACGGCGAGCCGGCGGTGCTGCGCTACCGCGATGGCCGGCTGGTGTCGGCAATGGTGGCGATCAGCGATGGCGAACGCATCGCCGAACTGCTGACCGTCATGAATCCGGACAAACTTCCAGCCCACGGAAGTGTCACGCCCGCGAACAGACCACCGTCCCTGGGGTGAAGCGCGACATTCCGTCCGCGCATTCCGGAAACACCGATGTCGCTCCCCCGCGTCGATTACACCACCCTGGCCAATGAAGCCTACAAGGGCCTGTTGAAAGTCAGCCACGGCCTGCACCACGGTTCGCTGGACGCCGTCCTGCTGGATCTGGTCAAGCAGCGCGCCTCGCAGATCAATGGCTGCACCTTCTGCCTCGACATGCACGGCAAGGCCTTGCGCGAAGCCGGCGTCGAGCCGCGCAAGCTCGACACCCTCGCCGCGTGGCATGAAAGCCCGTTCTACGATCCGCGCGAACGCGCCGCGCTGGCCTGGACCGATGCCCTGACCCGGGTCGGCGAGACCCATGCGCCTGATGAGGTCTACGCTGGCCTGCTGCCGCATTTCGACGAAACCCAGATCGCCGAACTGACCTTCGTCATCGCCATCATCAACGCCTGGAACCGGATGGGCGTCGGACTGCGTTCGCCGCTTCCGGGAACCTGAACACCCGCCAGGCATTCCACGCGACGTGGCCACGCGGCCACGTCGTTTCCCGCGGGCCGGGCCGAGCAGGCACAATGCGCCATGGCTTCCGCCCCCGTTCCCCCCACCGCCGCCGGCACCAAGCCCCGGCGCGGTGAAAAGTCCGGCCCCAGCCTGCGCGATCGCTTCAACGCGATGCGCAACCTGCCGCCTTTCCTGAAACAGATCTGGGCGACCAGCCCCGGCCTGACCCTGGCCAGTCTCGGTCTGCGCCTGATCCGCGCGCTGCTGCCGGTCGCCACGCTGTATGTGGGCAAGCTGATCATCGACGAAGCGATCCGCCTGGTCGGGCTCGGGCTGCCGCAGGCCGGACTGGTCGAGGTTTGGCGCGATGGACAGCTCGACACCTTGCTCGGCCTGCTGGCGCTGGAGTTCGGCCTGGCGATCCTGTCCGATCTGCTGGGCCGGTTCGTCAGCTATGCCGATGCGCTGCTGTCGGAACTGTTCACCAACGCCACCAGCATCCGCCTGATGGAACACGCGGCGCGGCTGGACCTGGAGGACTTCGAGGATCCGGACCTGCAGGACAAGCTGGATCGCGCGCGCCGCCAGACCATGGGGCGGATGAACCTGATGAGCCAATTGTTCGGGCAGGCCCAGGACGCGATCACGGTGATCAGTTTCGCCGCCGGCCTGCTGGTGTACGCGCCCTGGCTGATCCTGCTGCTGGTGGTGGCGCTGGTGCCCGCGTTCGTCGGCGAGGCGCATTTCAACGCGCTGGGCTATTCGCTCAACTTCCAGTGGACGCCGGAACGGCGGCAACTGGAATACATCCGCCAGACCGGCGCCAGCGTGGAAACGGCCAAGGAGGTGAAGATCTTCAACCTCCACCGCTTCCTGATCGATCGCTACCGGCAACTGGCCGAAGGCTTCTACCGTGCCAACCGTGCGCTGGCCCGGCGCCGCGCGTTGTGGGGCACGCTGCTGGCCGGCCTCGGTACGCTGGGTTACTACGTGGCCTATGCCTACATCGCCTGGCGCACCGTGCGCGGCGATTTCAGCATCGGCGACCTGACCTTCCTGGCCGGCAGTTTCCTGCGCCTGCGCCAGTTGCTGGAAGGCTTGCTGATCGGTTTCTCGCAGGTCGCCGGGCAGGCGCTGTACCTGGACGATCTGTTCTCGTTCTTCGAAATCCGCCCGGAGATCGTCTCGCCGCCCGAGGCCGCGCCGGTGCCGCGTCCGATCCGCGAAGGCTTCCGTTTCGAGAACGTCGGCTTCCGCTATCCCGGCGCCGAGCGCTGGGCGGTGCGTGGCCTGGACTTCCAGCTGCGCGCCGGCGAGGTGCTGGCGCTGGTCGGCGAGAACGGCGCCGGCAAGACCACCCTGGTCAAGCTGCTGGCGCGGCTGTACGACCCGGACGAGGGCCGCATCCTGCTGGACGGGCGCGATCTGCGCGAGTACGACATCGACGATCTGCGCGCCAGCATCGGCGTCATCTTCCAGGACTTCGTCCGCTACCACCTGACCGCCGGCGAGAACATCGGCGTGGGCCAGGTCGACGCGATGGACGACGACGCGCGCATCCGCGAGTCCGCGCGCCGTTCGATGGCCGACGAGGTGATCGCCTCGCTGCCGAACGGCTACGACCAGTTGATCGGCCGCCGCTTCAAGACCGGTGTGGACCTGTCCGGCGGACAGTGGCAGAAGATCGCCATCGCCCGCGCCTACATGCGCGATGCGCAGGTGATGATCCTGGACGAGCCCACCGCGGCGCTGGACGCACGCGCGGAGTTCGAGGTGTTCCAGCGCTTCAAGGAACTGTCCAGCGAGCGTACCGCGGTGCTGATCTCGCACCGCTTCTCCAGCGTGCGCATGGCCGATCGCATCCTCGTGCTCAATGAAGGCCGGCTCGAGGCCAGCGGCACCCACGATCAGCTCATGGCCGAAGGCGGCCGCTACGCCGAACTGTTCGAACTGCAGGCCGCCGGTTACCGTTGACCCCAACCCCCAGGGAGATTTCCGATGCCCCATCGTTCCGCCCTCGCCCTTGCCCTGTTCGCCGTCACCGCGCTGTCCGCCTGCCAGGCGCGCGATGGCGATTCCCAGCCAGCCGCCGCCGCGAAACCCGCGCCCGCGCAACCGCCGGCCGCGCGTGCCCTGTCCAGCGCACTGGGCAACATCCAGGTCAGCGTGCTCGCGCAGGGGCTGGATCATCCCTGGGGCCTGGCGCTGCTGCCGGAAGGCGGCTTCCTGGTCACCGAGCGCTCGGGGCAACTGCGCCGGGTCGGCGCCGATGGCGCGATCTCCGCGCCGCTGGCGGGCGTGCCGAAGGTGTTCGCCGAAGGCCAGGGTGGCCTGCTGGACGTCGTCCTCGCGCCGGATTTCGCCACCAGCCAGCGCATTTACCTGAGCTACGCCGAACCGGGCGACAACGGCACCGCCGGCACCGCGGTGGCCACCGCCACGCTGGGCGCCGATGCGCTGACGGAGGTGAAGGTCATCTACCGGCAGGAACCCAAGCTGGAGGGGCCCAACCATTTCGGCTCGCGGCTGGCTTTCGACGGCCAGGGCCACGTGTTCATCAGCCAGGGCGAACGCAACCATCGGCCCACCTCGCAGGAACTGGGCAAGCTGCAAGGCAAGCTGGTCCGGCTGAACCTGGACGGCAGCGTGCCGCAGGACAATCCCTTCATCGGACAGGCCGATGCGCGTCCGGAGATCTGGAGCTACGGCCACCGCAACATGCAGGGCCTGGCCATCGATCCGCGCACCGGCAAGCTGTGGGAATCCGAGCATGGTCCGCGCGGCGGCGACGAGATCAACCTGCCGCAACCCGGCCGCAACTACGGCTGGCCGATCATCACCCACGGCATCAACTACTCCGGTCTGCCGATTCCGGAAGCGCAAGGCCGCGAAAAAGCCGGCTTGGAACAGCCCTATCACGTGTGGGAGAAGTCGCCGGGCCTCAGCGGCATGGCGTTCTACACCGGCCATGCCGGCTCGCCCTGGAACGACAGCCTGTTCCTCGGCTCGCTGGCCGAGCGCAACCTGATCCGCCTGAGCCTGAAGGGCGATGCGATCGTGTCGGAGGAACGCCTGCTCAACGAAATCGGCGAGCGCGTGCGCGACGTGCGCGTTGGGCCGGACGGCAGCGTCTATGTGCTGACCGACGAGAACGACGGCAAGCTGCTGCGGCTCGCGCCGCCGGAGGCCAAGCCATGACCCGTGCCGGCCTGTTGCTCGCCCTCGCCCTGCTGCCGTTCGCCGGACCCGCGCAGACACCGCAGGGTTTCGGCGATGCCAAGGCGCAGGCGGATCGCGACGAGGCCTCACTGGATCCGGTGAAGCGCGCGGCCTTCCAGCAGGCGCAGTCGCGGCAACTGGAAACCAGCGTCGCCAACTGCGCCGATCCTCGCCACGATACCGCCGCGTTCGTGATCGTCGTCGAGGTGGACGCGCGCGGCCGCATCGTCCGCACCTGGCGCCAGGGCGACACCGCGCTGGCGGTCTGCGTGGAGAAGGAACTCAACGGGCGCTTCCTGGAGCCGCCGCCGCGCGCGCCATTCCTGGCCGCGTTCGAACTGAGCTTCACCCCATGAGCGTGGTCGACATCAATGCGTTGTTGCGCGCGCGGCTGCCGACGGGCGCGCCGTTGCAGATCCCGCCGCCCTGCCTGCTGGACATGCAGGGCGAGGTGGTCGAGTACGTCGAAGGCGAATTGCTGCGCATGCGCTTTCCGGTCCTGGCGCGCTACCAGAACCCGATCGGCCACATGCAGGGCGGTTTCATCGTCGCGGCGCTCGACAACACCCTGGGTCCGTTTTCCTACCTGATCGCCCCGCCCAGCGCGACCACCTCGCTCAATACCCAGTACCTGCGCCCGGTGACGCCGGAAATCGGCCACATCGTCTGCACGGCACGCCTCGTCGAACGCACCCGCGGCCAGTTGCACCTGGCCGGCGAGGTGCGTGGTCCCGACGGCAAGGTGCTGGCGCTGTGCCAGGCGGTGTGCCAAATCCTGCCGGAACGCACATGATGTCGCGCTGTAGGAGCGACGTCAGTCGCGACCGGAAATCCTGAACACCCGTTCTAGATTCCTGGCCGTTCCTGGACAGGCCATGAGAAATCCCTGTGTCCGGCGTCGGTGACCATCCGGTCGCGACTGACGTCGCTCCTACAGTGGTGCCGGGCTCAGAACAACTCGCCCTGTGGCGGCACCGGCAGGGAGTAGTCCAGATGGCCGTCCACCAGGCGCGCGGCGCGGGTCAGCGGATGGATTTCGTGTCGTCCATCGTCGAGCAGATGGCGGACTTCCCAGCCATCGGCGGTGAAGGCGTCGGCGATCAGGCCGCGATGGCAGTTGCGCCAGTCCGCTTCGGCGCACAGGAACGCGGTCGGCCGGCGCCCGGCGACTTCGGCCAGCGCGGCGCGGGCATCGATGAAGGCCGCCGTCTGCATGTAGTCCGCATAGCCGCGGAAGCCCGGCTGTCGCCAGGCGGTGTTCACCGAGTCCGGGCGCGGTTCGCGGCGTCCGCCCAGCGAAGGCATCGGCCGGTAGTCGATATCCAGATCCGACAGGCCACGCATCAGCGCGGCGCCTGCGAACTGCGGATACCGTTGCGAGGCGGCGTAGCGGCGCACATCCGCCACGACCTCGATGCCCGCGGCAGTGAGTATCGCCGCGAAGGCATGCCAGTCGCGGCTGGAATGCCCGATGGTCCAGATGCGGCGCGGCGCTTCAGGCAAGCTCGAACCGGTCCGCGTCGAGCATCGCCGGGAAGCGCTCGCGGTGCGTCGCCAGCGCGTCGGCCGAGATGGTCGTGGTGGTGACGCTCTCGCCGGGCCCCAGCTCCACCTGCGGTTGGCCGAGGAAATCGATCACCGCGCTGTCGCCGGAATAATCGAGGTTGTTGCCGTCGGTGCCGGCGCGGTTGACCGCCGCGACGAAGCACAGGTTCTCGATGGCGCGCGCGCGCAGCAGCGTGCGCCAGGCATGGGCGCGTGCCGCCGGCCAGTTGGCGACGAAGATCTGCAGATCGAAATCCAGCTGCCCCGGCCGCTCCACGTCGTAGCGGTTGCGGCAGAACACCGGGAAGCGCAGGTCGTAGCAGACCTGCGGATTGATCCGCCAGCCCTTCCATTCCACGGTCAGGCGCTCGCGGCCGGCGGCGTAGCGCTTGTGCTCGTTGGCGTAACGGAACAGGTGGCGCTTGTCGTAGCTGCGCAGTTCGCCATCGGGCGTGGCCCACAGCAGGCGGTTGAACACGCCCTCGCCGGTGCGCAGCTGCACGCTGCCGGTCACCGCCGCATCGAGCTTGCGCGCCTGCGCGCGGATCCAGGCGACGGTTTCACCGTCCATGCCTTCGGCGCGGTCGATGGCATCGTTGCTGAAGCCGCTGGTGAAGGTCTCCGGCAGGATCACCAGATCCGTCTGGCCCGCCAGCGGCGCGATCAGGTCGCCGTAATACGCGCGGTTGCCGGCCGGGTCATGCCAGCGGGTGATGCCCTGGACGAGGGAAAGGCGCAGGTCCTGCATGTCGGTCTGGATCCGTCTGGTGATGGAAAACTACAGCTTCTTCAGGCGTTCGATGGCCGCGTCCAGCGTGGCCGCATTCTTGGCGAAGCACAGGCGCGCCAGGCGCTGATCCGCCGGCGCGTTCTCGTAGAACGGCGACAGCGGAATCGCGGTGACGCCATGTTCGATGGTCAGCCAGCGCACGAACTCGGTGTCCGGCAGATCGCTGACCGCCGAATAGTCCACCAGTTGGAAATATCCGCCCGGCACCGGCAGCGGCTTCAGGCGGGTTTCCAGCAGCTGCGCGCGGAAGCGATCACGCTTTTCCTGGTAGAACGCGCCCAGTTGCTCGTAATGCTCCGGTTCGTCGCGGATCATCGCCGCGAACGCATGCTGGGCCGGCGCGAACGTGCAGAACACGTTGTACTGGTGGACCTTGCGGAATTCGGCGCTCAGCGCGGGCGGCGCGATCGCGTAGCCGATCTTCCAGCCGGTGCAGTGGTAGGTCTTGCCGAAGCTGGACACCACGAAGGCGCGCTCGGCCAGTTCCGGGTAGCGCAGCACCGATTCGTGCCGGCGACCGTCGAACACGATGTGCTCGTAGACCTCGTCGGAGATCAGGAAGATGCCGGTTTCGCGCAGGATCTCGGCCAGCGCCTTCATGTCCGTTTCGCCCAGCATCGCGCCGGAAGGATTGTGCGGGCTGTTGATGATCAGCAGGCGGGTGCGCGGCGTGATCGCGGCGCGGATCTTGTCCCAGTCCACCGCGAAGCTGCGCGGATCCAGCGCGACATGGACCGCGCGCGCACCGGCCAGTTCGATCGCCGGCTCGTAGCTGTCGTAGGCCGGATCCAGCACGATCACTTCCTCGCCCGGGCGCACCACCGCGTGGATGGCATTGAACAGGGCCTCGGTGGCGCCACTGGTGACGGTGATTTCGGTGTCCGGATTGACCTGGCGACCGTAGCAGCGCAGCACCTTCCCGGCGATCGCCTGGCGCAGCGGCGCCACGCCGGTCATCGGTGCGTACTGGTTGTGGCCCTCGCGCATGGCGCGGTCCAGTTCGTCGACCAGCCGTTGCGGCACCGCGAAATCGGGGAAGCCCTGCCCCAGGTTGACTGCCCCGTGCTCGGCGGCCAGTTGCGACATCACGGTGAAGATGGTGGTGCCCACCTTGGGCAGCTTGGTTTCGAGAGGCATCCGCCGGTCCGGTCTCACAGGGGGACTGCGGAGTGTACGCAATGAAGGTGTCCGGCGATGATGGGGCCATGAACGGATACAGCGTTCCCGATCCGGAAAAATGCCGGCTGGCGCGGGCCTGGTCCGCGGCCCGCTACGAGGTGCTGCTGGACGAGCGCGTCTGGCCGCTGCGGATCGGCAAGCCGGCGGCGGCGCTGGAGGCGCGCCTGCCGGCCCGCGACTACCTGTGGATCACAGCCTGGAACCCGCCCCTGACCACGCGCACCGACGAGGACAACTGCGCGGCCGATCGGCACCTGCGGGCCCGCTTGGGCGAGGCCGGACATGTCCATGTGCCGGCCCGGGCCGGCGACGACCGCGGCGGCTGGCTCGAACCCGGCTGGCTGGTGCTGGATCTGGCACGCGAGGACGCCGATGCGCTCGCGCGCGCCTTTTCCCAGGGCGGCATCCTGCACTGGCGGCAAGGGCAACCGGTCCGGCTGAGGCTGATGTGGACGCGACCAGGCGATGCGCCGGATCTTCCGGCGGTGGAATGGGCCGGCTGAGCGCCAGCCGCGCAAGGAGCACCGCGTGGGGGCTCGCATACAATAGCCGGCTGATTGCCGCCCGAGACCCGCCTTCTTCGAAGGCTTCCGCCTGATGATCGATTCCGTTCCGACCCCTCCGCCGCTGCTGGCCGCCCGTGGCCTGGCTTTTTCGCGCAACGACGAACCGGTGTTCGGCCCGCTGGAATTCGCCGTCAATGCCGGCGAGGCATTGCTGGTGCAGGGCGGCAACGGCGCCGGCAAGACCACCCTGCTGCGCGTGCTGGCCGGCCTGCTGCGCGCCGACCGCGGCGACATCGAGATCGATGGCCGCCCCGCCAGCGCCATCCAGCGTTCGCGGGCGATCGCCTACCTGGGCCACCTGCCCGCGCTGAAGGCGGACCTGGACACGCTGGAGAACCTCAATTTCCTGTGCGGCCTGCACGGTCGCCGCGCCCGCCAGATGCCGGGCAACGCGCTGGCGATGGTCGGCCTGGCCGGTTACGAGGACGCGCTGGCGCGGCAACTCTCCGCCGGGCAGAAGAAGCGGCTTTCGCTGGCCCGGCTGTGGCTGTCGCCGGCGCCGCTGTGGCTGCTCGACGAGCCCTACGCCAATCTAGACCTGGAGGGCATCAACCTGGTCAACCGGATGATCTCCGCGCACCTGCGCAGCGGTGGCGCCGCGCTGGTCACCACGCACGGCGCCTACGCGGCGCCGCCGGTGCAGACCCGGATGCTGATGCTGGGAGGTGCGGCATGAGCACGCCCGGCCTGTGGTCCTCCGCGTCGGCGCTGGTCGTACGCGACCTGCGCCTGATGTGGCGCCGTCGCGGCGACGCGCTGCAACCGGCGCTGTTCGCTCTGCTGGTGGTGGTGGTGTTCGCGCTCGGCCTGGGCGGCGAACCCGAAGCGCTGGGCAAGGTCGCCTCGGCGGTAATCTGGGTGGCGGTGCTGCTGGCCGGCCTGCTGTCGCTGGACACGCTGTTCCGGGGTGATGCCGAGGACGGTTCGCTGGAACAATGGATCCTCGCGCCGGTGCCGCTGGCCTGGCTGGTCGCGGTACGCGTGCTGACCCACTGGGCGACCACCGCGCTGCCGCTGATCCTGGTGACCCCGCTGCTGGGCGAACTGCTGCACCTGCCGCGCCCGCAACTGCCGGCCCTGCTCGTCTCGCTCGCGCTGGGCACGCCGTTGCTGAGCCTGCTCGGCGCCGTGGTCGCCGCGTTGACGGTCGGCATGCGACGCTCGGGCATTCTGGTCGCGCTGCTGGCACTGCCGCTGTACGTGCCGATCCTGGTGTTCGGCGCCGGCAGCGTCGCCGCCAGCGCGCAGGGCCTGGACGGCAGCGGCGCGCTGCTGCTGCTCGGCGCCGGTCTGGTGATGGCGCTGGTGCTGGCACCGCTGACCGCCGCCGCCGCGATCCGCATCGCCCTCAACTGATTCCTCGCCGCCCATGACGGATTTCCCCGAACCGCCGCACCATCCGTCCGACAAGTCCTCGCGCCCGCGCACCGATGTGTCCGGGCGGATCGAACTGCGCATCGAGCGATTCATCGAGGCGGCCACCGAAGTGTTCCTGGAAAAGGGCTACCGCAATGCGCGCCTGAACGACGTGGTCGCGCGCTCGGGTGGCTCGCTGTCCACGCTCTACAACGCGTTCGGCGACAAGCACGGGCTGGCGCTGGCGATCATGAAGCGCAGCATCGCCGCCTTCGGCGAGGGCCTGGAAATGCTGTACCGCTCCGACCTGCCGCCCGAGCAGGCGCTGCCGCTGGCGGCCGAGCGCATGGTCGAGGAAATCCTGTCGCCGGGCCGCATCGTCACCCACCGCATCGTGGTCGGCGAGGGCTTGTGCTTTCCGGAGTTGCGCGACTGGTTCATGGAACATGGCGTGACGCCGGCCGAGCGCCTGCTCACCCAGTACTTCGAGCGCGAGAAACTGAGCGGACGGCTCATTCTGGAGCACCCCGCCATCGTCGCGGACCGCTTCTACATGATGGTGTTCGGCGGCGTGATCCTGCGTTCGGTCAACGGCCGCATCGGCGTGGCCGACAAGCCGCGGGTCAAGGTGGAAGCCCGCGAAGCGGTATCGATCTTCCTGGAAGGCGTCCTGCCCCGCCCACGGGCCTGATCCGGCATTCGTAGCGGAAAATCCCCTTCGCGTCCCGCCGGCCCACCGGGTCGCGCGCCGGCAAATGCTGCACCGCAGCTTGATCTCCATCACGCATTCATTCAGCGTTTATCGTAATGAACGTTACAAGCCCTGCGGCTAGCCAGCCTTGGCCAGCCAGGCGCAAGGGAGAACAGGATGCGGCGCGCATTGTTGGCTCTGATGTTTGTTCTGGCGGCGGCGGCCATGCTCGGGGCCAGTTGGCTGGCGCCGGTGATGGCGCAGAGCGCCCCGGCCGGTTTTGATCCCTCGAAGCTCCCCGCCACCCATTTCGGCAGCCAGGACGGCAAGGCCCACGATTTCGCCGACGCGCCGGGTTTCGCCTTCGCCACCGTACCGGCCAACCCGTTGCAACCGACCGCCAAGCCGATCGGCGAGGCGACCTGCACCGCCTGCCACGGCAAGGAACAGGCCAACTTCGCCCACAGCGTGCATGCGCTCGGCATGCAGGCCGCGCAGCAGGCCAATCCGGCCACCCCGACCTGCGAGGCCTGCCATGGTCCCGGTTCGGCGCACGCCCAGAACCCGACCGCCAAGGGCAGCATCATCGCCTTCACCCACGACGGCGGCACGCCGGTGTCGGCGCAGACCGGCAGTTGCCTGGGTTGCCACGCCGGCGGTCCGCGCGACAGTTGGCTGGGCTCGGTGCACCAGCGCAACGATCTGTCGTGCAGCGATTGCCACAATCCGATGGCGCGCCTGTCCGCCGAAGGACTGACCGCGCGCCAGTCGGTCAGCGAGACCTGCGCGACCTGCCACAAGGACGTCCGCCAGCAGTTCAACCGCCGCTCGCACATGCCGTTGCCGGAAGGCGAGATGACCTGCGCCGATTGCCACAATCCGCATGGCACCCTCAACGCCTCGCTGCTCAAGACCGACACCGTCAACGAGACCTGCTACCAGTGCCACGCCGAAAAGCGCGGACCGTTCCTGTTCGAACACGCGCCGGTGCGCGAGAGCTGCCTGAACTGCCACACCCCGCACGGCTCCAACCAGCATGCGCTGCTGGTGGCGCCGGTGCCGATGCTGTGCCAGCAGTGCCACTCGCACACGCGCCACCCGAACGATCTGCTGACCAGCGCGTCGCTGGGCACCGGTCCCGCGCCGGACGAGCGCCTGATGGGACGCGGCTGCCTGACCTGCCACGCGCAGATCCACGGTTCCAACCACCCGTCCGGTCCCCGTCTCCACAAGTAGCGGAGGGAGCATGATGGTCTCGACGTTCCGCACGCCCCGGTTGCCGCAAGTGGCCGCGCTGGCCATGGCGCTGTCGTTGGCCGCCACCGCGCGGGCCCAGGACAGCGGCCTGGGCACCGACCTGCATTTCGGCAACGCGCTGGACACCACCGGGATGCATGGCATCGGCTGCGATGCCGACGGCATGAGCTGGCTGCACGCCGGTTCCCGGCGCACGCCGACCGGTTTCCTGTATCCCTGCGCGCCCGCGTGGCCCGAGCTGAAACCGCACGGCGAATGGGCCTACGAAGGCAGCGTGGGTTTGGGTTACCTGCACGTGTCCGGCGACGAACGCGCGACCCAGTGGCGCCGCTTCAACGATTTCGATGATGGCGTGATGGTGGATGCGCGCTTCCGCCTGCAACGCGCCAGCGACGGCAGCTACCTGGATTTCCGTGCCAGCCGCATCAACGAGCACAACCAGTTCTATCGCGCGGTGTTCGGCCGCGCCGGCAAGTTCCGCGTACAGGCCTTCGTGCGCACCCAGCCCAACGTGACCAGTGGCAACGCGCGTTCGATCTGGAACGGCGTTGGCAGCCAGCACCTCACCCTCGCCGGTGGCCTGACGCCGGCCGCCAGCACTCCGGCGCAGGTGGCCGCGGTGGCGGGCGCGCAGCCCGAGCGCTTCCTGCGCGTGGTCCGCGACAAGCAGGGCTTGGGCATCAACTATTTCCTCAATCCACGCTGGGCGGCCTACTTCAACGCCAGCCACGAACAGCGCGAAGGCGCGCGTCCGTTCGGCGGACCGTTCTTCTTCAACTACCCGTTCCCTGCCAACGGCGGCATCTACGAGATCCCGCGCCCGATCGACGACAGCACGGTGAACGTCAACGGCGGCGTGCGCTTCACCGGCAACCTGTGGCGAATGGACGTCAGCTATACGGGTTCGTTCTTCCGCAACCGCTTCAACGGCTACGACTACCAGGTGCCGTATGGCCTGTACTCGGTGGTGCCGGGCGTGACCCCGCCGCCGCGCACCAGCGGCGAATTCGCCTACGAACCGGACAACGACTATCACCAATTACGTGCGGCGTTCACCCGCAAACTGCCGTGGAACGGCGAACTGACCCTCAACACCTCGCTGGGCACGATGCGCCAGAACGAACGCCTGCTGGCGCCGATGAATTGCCAGGGCCAGTTCGGCCTGCCGATCGGACCGGGCTTCCTGTTCGACTGCGCCGACTGGAACACGCCGGACGCGCTGTCGCGCAAGACCGCCGATCTCGGCATCGACACCCAGCGCCTGGACGTGCGCGCGGTGTTCCAGCCGCGTACCACGCTGACCGTGCGCGGGCAGGCCAAGTACTATCGCGAGGACTATGACGGCACGTACCAGGCCTACAACCCGCTGACCGGCCAGTGGGGCTATGTGGCGGAGAACGGTTCGCAGGGCAGCGTGGTTCCCGGCGAAATGGGCGTGTGGGATCCGCTGCTCGCGCCCTCGGTGATCACCCGCGTGCGCAACCTGCCGCTGGACAAGGAAACCCGGGAGGTTTCCATGGGCCTGGACTGGCGCCCCACCCAGCGCAACACGCTGGGCGTGACCTACACCCACACGGCCATTGAACGCGACCATCGCGAAGTCGCGACCACCCGTGACGACAGCCTGCGCCTGACCTGGAACAACCGCGCCCGCGAATGGCTGACCCTGCGCGCCAACTACACCTACCTGGATCGCAGCGGCAGCCGCTATTTCTACGATCCCTACGAATTCACCTTCTCCACCGACCTGCCCGGCTTCGTCGAGCCCGCCGGTGGCGTGCCCGCGCACACGGTGTCGGCGCTGCGCAAGTACGACCTCGCCAGCCGCAGCCAGCACAAGCTGGATCTGATGGCGACCTTCATCCTGCCGCGCGAGATGACCCTGTACGCATCGCTGCGCGGCGAACGCAACGACTACGACGCCGAGTTGGGCCGGCAGGACTACGACACCCGTGGCGCCAGCCTGCAATGGGAATGGCAGCCCGCCACGACCACGGTCGCCAGCGCCTGGCTGGGTTACGACCGCTCGGATCTGGGCATCGCCAACGTCAACGACGCGGCACTGACGCCGGATCCGACGCTGGGCGGCCCGACCTATCCGCAGGCCAACCGCTGGTGGCTCGACGATCGCCAGCGCAACCGTTACGCCGGCATCAACCTCAACCAGGCCATCGGCCGCGCCCAACTGGACGTGGCGTGGAACTGGACCGATTCGCGCGGCACCACCCGCTACCGCTTCGCCTCGCCCGGCGCGCTCGCCAATCCCACGCTGGCGGCCTCGGCCGATGGCCGCTATCCGCCGATGATCTACCGGGTCAATTCGCTGTCGGTGGGGCTGAGTTTCCCGCTCGGCGCGCGCACGCGGATGCGTGTGTTCGACACCTACGAACGCGGTCGCCTGTCGGACTGGCACTACCTGGGTTTCGACGAGGCTCGGGTATTCGATCATCGCGTCTATACCGATGGCGGCCCCGGCGACTACCGGGTCAATCTGGTTGGCGTGAGCCTGGAGGTGTCGCTATGAACCCGTCCACCGGCACCGGCCTGTTCACCGCCATCGTGTTCGCGCTGGGTGTGGCGGCGCTGGCCGGCACGAGCGAATCGGTCGCCCAGGATCCCGCCGCGCAGACGTCCCCGGAAAACACGCCGGCCGACACCGCGCCAGCCGAACCCGCCGCGACCGTGGCGCCCGCCGCCAAGCCGCCCGCTTACCGTGATCTGCGCCGGATCACCCGCCTGCGCGGCGACCCGGCGGCCGGCAAGGCCAAATCCGAACTGTGCGCGGCCTGCCACGGCGCCGCCGGCATCTCGATTGCGCCGAACTTCCCCAATCTGGCCGGCCAGCGCGCCGAATACCTGTACTGGGAACTGGTCGAATACCAGAGCGGCGCGATGCCGGAATCGGCGATGACGCCACTGGCCGCGAGCCTGAACGAGCAGGACATGCGCGATCTCGCCCTCTACTACGCCAGCCTGCCCGCCGGCCGCGCGCCCGCGCAGGAAGAAGCGCCGGCACCGGATACGGCCCTGCTGGAACGGGGTCGGCAGTTGTTCATGGAAGGCGACCCCGGCAAAGGACTGCCACCTTGCCAGGGCTGCCACGGCGCGGACGCCGGCGGCCATCCGCTGGCCGCGCGCGACGATCGCGATGGCCATGCGCCATGGTCGGCGTATCCTTCGCTGCGTGGACAGAACGCGATCTACCTGCAGGTGCGCCTGAATGCCTTCCGCACCGCCCAGCTCCATCATTCGACCAACGATTTCGTGATGGGCGGCGTCGGCCAGCGACTGGACGACGACACCATCTCCGCCCTGTCGGCCTGGCTGGCCGCGCAGGGTCCCTGAACCACCCGTCCCAACCCCACGTCCCGGAGAATTTCCATGAACCACCGCTTTGCCTCCTGCCTCGCCCTGCTCGCCCTGGCCGCCTCGCCGCTGGCCGCCCGCGCCGCCACCTGCTCGGTCAACCTGGAGGGCAACGACGCGATGAAGTACAACCTGTCCAACATCGACGTCAGCAAGAGCTGCACCACCTTCACCATCAACCTGAAGCACACCGGCAAGCTGGCCAAGAACGTCATGGGCCACAACGTGGTGGTCGCCAAGACCGCCGACATCGCCGGCATCGACACCGACGGCATCAAGGCCGGGCTGGCCGCCGACTACATCAAGGCCGGCGACACCCGCGTCATCGCCCACAGCAAGGTGGTCGGCGGCGGCGAAACCACCTCGGTTCAGATTCCGGTCGCCAAGCTCGCCGGAACCGGACCGTTCTCGTTCTTCTGCAGCTTCCCCGGCCATTCGGCGCTGATGAAGGGCACCTTGACCCTCAAGCCTTGACCTGGGTCAAGACCAGCGGGGCCCCGCGCGGTTGGCGCGGCGGCCCCAAGTCTGGGAAAATGGGGTGATTTCACAGAACAGAGCTGCGGAGCGGGCCAGGGTGGCGCGCTCCATCGACCGCGAGCGATGAAACACCGTCCATGAATCCCCTCGTCCGCTGGTTCCACCAACTCGGTTCGCCGCCCTATTTCGATCGCTTCGCCGCCCGCTGGACGCCCTGGTGCTACCTGGCGGCGCTCGTGCTGTTCGGCTTCGGCCTGTGGCAGGCGCTGTTCGTGGTGCCGGCCGACTACCAGCAGAGCGACAGCTTCCGCATCCTCTACATCCATGTGCCGTCGGCGTGGATGAGCCTGTTCGTGTTCGGACTGATGGCGTTCTATGCGGCCATCGCGCTGATCTGGCGGATCAAGCTGTGCGAAATCCTCGCCATGGCCTGCGCGCCGATCGGCGCCGCCTTCACCGTCATCACCCTGGCCACCGGTTCGATCTGGGGCAAGCCGATGTGGGGCACCTGGTGGGACTGGGATCCGCGCCTGACCACGGAACTGATCCTGCTGTTCCTGTACCTGGGCGTGATGGGCCTGTACAACGCCATCGACGATCGCCGCGCCGCCGCGCGCGCCGCCGGCCTGCTGTCGATCGTGGGCGTGGCGCTGCTGCCGATCATCCGCTACTCGGTGGTGTGGTGGAACTCGCTGCACCAGGGCCAGACCATCAGCCTGATGGGCGGCTCGCGGATGGATCCGAGCATGATGCTGCCGCTGTGGCTGATGGTGGCGGCGACCAAGTTCTGGTTCGCCGGATCGCTGCTGGCGCGCGCCCGCGCCGACAACCTGCGCCGCGAGGCCGGCAAGGACTGGGTCGCGCGGCTGGCGGGGAGCAAGCCATGAATTACCTGCATTACGTGGTCGGCGCCTACGCCGTGTTCGCCGTGGTACTGCTGTGGGACTTCATTGCCCCGCGCCTGCAGATCCGCCGCGAACTGCGTGCCGCCCGCCTGCGCGCCGCGCGCGAAGCCCGCGCCGCCGCGCCCTCGCCGATGGAGTTGAACCGATGAATCCCGTCCGCCGCCGCCGCCTGATCTGGGTGCTGCTGCTGGTACTCGCCGCCGGCGTCGCCGCCTCGCTGATCGCGCTGGCGCTGCAACGCAACGTCGCCTACCTGTACACCCCCGCCGAAGTGCTGCGCGGCGAAGCCGGCGAGCATGCGCGCTTCCGCCTGGGCGGCATGGTCGAGAAGGGTTCGTTCAAACGCGAAACCGGCTCGCTGCAGGCGCGCTTCCGGGTCACCGACGGCGATGCGCAGTTGCCCGTGGTCTACGACCGCATCCTGCCGGACCTGTTCCGCGAGGGCCAGGCGGTGGTGGCGACCGGTTCGATGAAGGACGGCGTGTTCGTCGCCGAGGACGTGCTGGCCAAGCACGACGAGACCTACATGCCCAAGGAAGTGGCCGACAAGATGGGCAAGGCACACCAGAAGCACGATGTGCCGACCGCCCCCGCGGCGGGGTCGACGAATTGATCCAATCCACGCCTCGCCAGGCCACGCCGTCGGGCGTGCGCTTCCGCCATCGCGTTGCAGCCCCGGCTGCGGGCATCTCCCTCCCTTTTTCCGGATCCCGTTGAGCCATGCTGCCTGAACTCGGTCAAGTCACCCTGATCCTGGCACTGCTGGTGTCCCTGCTGCAGGCCATCCTGCCGTTGGCCGGCGCCCATCGCGGCAAGGCGGCGTGGATGGCGGTGGCGCGCCCGGCGGCCTACGGCCAGTTGTTCCTGCTGCTGGCGGCGTTCGTGGTCCTCACCGTGGCCTTCGTCACCCAGGATTTCTCGGTCAAGTACGTGGCGGAGAATTCCAATTCGCTGCTGCCGATGATGTACCGCTATTCCGCGGTATGGGGCGCGCACGAAGGTTCGCTGCTGTTGTGGGTGCTGGTACTGGGCATCTGGACCGCCGCGGTCGCCGAGTTCTCCCGCCATCTGCCGGAAGCGGTGGTCGCCCGCGTGCTGGGCGTGATGGGCGTGGTCAGCGTCGGCTTCCTGGCCTTCCTGATCTTCACCTCCAATCCGTTCGCGCGGCTGCTGCCGGCGCCGCTGGAAGGGCGCGATCTGAATCCGCTGCTGCAGGATCCGGGCCTGATCATCCATCCGCCGATGCTCTACACCGGCTACGTCGGCTTCGTGGTGCCGTTCGCGTTCGCCATCGCCGCGCTGCTGGACGGCCACATCGATGCGCGCTGGCTGCGCTGGACCCGTCCCTGGACCAACGTGGCCTGGGCATTCCTGACCCTGGGCATCGCGCTGGGCAGCTGGTGGGCCTATTACGAACTGGGCTGGGGCGGCTGGTGGTTCTGGGATCCGGTCGAGAACGCCAGCTTCATGCCGTGGCTGGCCGGCGCCGCGCTGCTGCATTCGCAGGCGGTCACCGAGAAGCGCGGCAGCTTCGGCGGCTGGACCCTGCTGCTGGCGATCGCCACCTTCTCGCTGTCGCTGCTGGGCACCTTCCTGGTCCGCTCGGGCGTGCTGACCAGCGTGCACGCGTTCGCCGCGGATCCTTCGCGCGGCCTGTTCATCCTGATCTTCCTCGGCGCGGTGGTCGGCGGTTCGCTGGTGCTGTACGTGCTGCGCGCACCGCGCATCGCCGGCGGCGCCTTCGTCGCCAGTTCGCGTGAAACCCTGCTGCTGGCCAACAACGTGCTGTTGGCCGCGGCCTGCGGCATGGTCCTGCTGGGCACCTTGTATCCGTTGCTGGCCGACGCGCTGGAACTGGGCAAGATTTCGGTCGGCCCGCCCTACTTCGGCCTGCTGTTCGTGGTGCTGATGACGCCGCTGGTGATGCTGCTGCCGTTCGGCCCTTTGACCAAGTGGCAGAAGGACCAGCCGCGCAAGCCGCTGGCGATGCTGGTGCCGTGGCTGGTGGCGACGCTGGCGCTGGGCGCCATCGCCTATTTCATGGCGCCGCAGGGACCACTGAAGACCGCGGCCGGCGTTGCCGCCGGTGCGTGGGTGGCGCTGGGCACGCTGCGTTTCGTGTGGACCCGGCTGCGCGCCAACGGCAAGTTCACTCCGGAAATGCTCGGCATGGTGCTGGCGCATTTCGGCATCGCCGTGTTCCTGATTGGCGCGCTGCTGGTGGAAGCGCAGAACGTGCAGCGCGAACTGGCGATGAAGCCCGGCCAGACCATCGAGCTGGCCGGCTACGGCTTCCGCTTCGAGGGCGTGGAGGAAACCCGCGGCCCCAACTACCTGTCCGACCTGGGACACGTGCAGGTGCTGCGTGGCGACAAGCCGCTGGTGCGGCTGAATCCGGAAAAGCGCGCCTACGCCAGCGGCGGCCAGGTGATGACCGAGGCCGGCATCCGGCCCAGCCTGTTCGGCGATGTCTACGTGGCCCTGGGTGAACATCTTGGCGATGGCGCCTGGGCGGTGCGCGTGCACATCAAGCCCTTCGTGCGCTGGATCTGGCTGGGCGCCCTGCTGATGGCGCTGGGCGCGTTCGTCACCGCCACCGATCGGCGTTTCCGCCGCAAACCCGAAGCGCCCAAACCCGAGGCCCAACCGGCATGAATACCCCTTCCGACACTCCCGGCCAGAACAAATCGCGCGGCGCGCTGGTGTTCGCCGCGGTCATCATCGGCCTGTTCTTCGTCGGCCTGATGGGCCTGCTGGCCTACGGCGTCAAGCAATCTGGCCGCGCGGATCGCGAAGCCCTGCCCTCGCCGCTGATCGGCAAACCGGCGCCCGCCTTCGATCTGCCGCTGCTGCATGATCCGGCCACCCGCATCGACAACGCCGATCTGGCCGGCGCGCCTTACGTGATGAACGTGTGGGGCAGCTGGTGCCCGGAGTGCCGGGTCGAGCATCCGGTGCTGACCAAGTTCGCCCTGACCAAGCGCGTGCGCTTCATCGGCTACAACCTCAAGGACGAGCGTGGCGAAGCGCTGCGCTGGCTGGAGCAGTTCGGCAATCCCTACGTGCTGGTGATTGCCGACGAGGACGGCCGCGCGGCGATCGACTGGGGCATCTACGGCGCGCCGGAAACCTTCCTGGTCGACGCCAAGGGCATCGTGCGCTGGAAGCATGTCGGCGCGGTCACCGACGAGATCATCGCCAGGGAACTGATTCCGGCGCTGGAAAAGGCGGAAGCGCAGCAATGACCGCCCTGTCCCGTCACCTGCGCGCGCTGACACTGGCGCTGCTGCTCGGCATCGCCGCTCCCGCGTTCGCCCAGGCCAGCGATCCGACCCCGCTGCAATTCAACGACAACGCCGAGGAAACCCGCTTCCACCGGCTCACCGCCGAACTGCGCTGCGTGATGTGCCAGAACCAGTCGCTGGCCGACTCCAACGCGCAGATCGCCCACGATCTGCGCCGCGAGGTGCTGGACCTGATGCGGCAGGGCAAGTCGGATGCCGAGATCAAGCGGTTCCTGGTGGATCGCTATGGCGAATTCGTGCTGTACAAGCCGGAGATGTCGCCCGGCACCTGGTTGCTGTGGTTCGGGCCGGTGCTGCTGGTGATCGCCGGCGGCGTGGTGGTGCTGCGCATCGTCAGGCGCAGGAGTGGCGGTCGCGACATCGCCGAAGCCGACGACAACCAGGAGTGGTGATGACCGCTTTTTCCGCCATCGCGGCGCTGTTGACCCTGCTCGTCCTGGTGGGCGTGCTGTGGCCCCTGTGGCGCTCTTCGCGCCGGCTGTTCGTGGGCGCGGTCGCGACCCTGGGCATCGGCACCCTGGCGCTGTACCGGCTGCTGGGCACGCCGGCAGCCATCGAGATGCCCGCCACGATGCCGGAGGCGGCCATGCCCGCCAGCCTGGACGATGCGGTCAAGCAGCTGGAAGCCGAACTCAAGCGCAATCCCAACGAACCCGAGGGCTGGCGCCTGCTCGGCCGCTCCTACCTGAGCATGGAGCGCTACGCCGAGGCGCGCACGGCTTTCGAGACCGCGCTCAAGCTGGCCCCGGACGACGCCAACCTGCTGGTCGAGAACGCGCAGGCCCGCCTGTACGCGAGCCCGGACAAGCAGCTCGACGCGCAGGCGGTCGGCCTGTTGCAGCGCGCGTTGACCATCGAACCGCAGCACCAGCGCGCGCGCTGGTTCCTCGGCGTGTCGCAGCGCCAGCAGGGCCAGCCGGCCGAGGCCGTGCGCACCTGGGAACCGCTGCTGGCGCAGGTCGACGGCGGCACCGCCACCACCCTGCGTACCCAGATCAACCAGGCCCGCGCCGAAGCCGGGCTGGAGCCGCTGCCCGAACCCGCCGCCGCCCCGGCCATGGCCAATGGCAAGGCGCTGCTGCGGGTCAGCGTGGACATCGCGCCGGAACTGAAGGCGCGGCTGAGCGGCGGCGAGACCCTGTTCGTGTTCGCCCGCCAGGCCGGCGGGCCGCCGATGCCTGTGGCCGCCAAGCGGGTGCCGGCCACCTCGTTCCCGATCACCCTGGAACTGGGCGACGGCGACAGCCCGATGCCGACCCTCAAGCTCTCGCAGGTCGCCAAGGTCGAACTGGGCGCGCGGATCTCCCGCGCCGGCGACGTGATGGCCAAGGCCGGCGATCTGGAAGCGGTGGCGGTGCCTGCCGACGTGGGCGCCACCGATGCCTATTCGTTGCGGATCCAGCGCATCGTGGAATGAGCGGCGCCGGCCCGCGCCGGCGGCCGCAGGCTAAACTTGCGGGATGACCGAATTCATCCCGCCCGGCACGCGTTTCCACACGCTGCCCTCGCCCTTCCCGATGAAACGCGGTGGCGCCCTGCACGGTGCGCGCATCGCCTACGAAACCTGGGGCCGGCTCAACGCCACCGGCGACAACGCGATCCTGATCGTCACCGGCCTGTCGCCGGACGCGCACGCCGCGCGCAACGAAGGCAACGGCGAGGAAGGCTGGTGGGAGGCGATGCTCGGGCCGGGCAAGCCGATCGACACCGATCGCTGGTTCGTGATCTGCGTGAACTCGCTGGGAAGCTGCAAGGGTTCGACCGGTCCAGCCTCGAGCAATCCGGCCAGCGGCGAACTCTACCGGCTGGATTTCCCGGAACTGTCGATCGAGGACGGCGCCAATGCCGCCCATGCGGTGGTGCAGGCGCTGGGCATCGGGCAACTGGCCTGCATCATCGGCAATTCGATGGGCGGCATGACCGCACTGGCCTACCTGCTGCTGCATCCCGGCAGCGCGCGCGCGCACATCAACATCTCCGGCAGCGCCCAGGCCCTGCCGTTCTCCATCGCCATCCGTTCCCTGCAACGCGAGGCGATTCGCCTGGACCCGGCATGGAACCAGGGCCACTACGACGACGAGCGCTATCCCGAATCCGGCATGCGCATGGCCCGCAAGCTGGGTGTCATCACCTATCGCTCGGCACTGGAGTGGGATGGCCGCTTCGGCCGGGTGCGGCTGGAATCGGACCGCCCGGACGAGGATCCGTTCGGGCTGGAATTCCAGGTGGAAAGCTATCTGGAAGGCCATGCGCGCCGTTTCGTGCGCCGTTTCGACCCCAACTGCTATCTCTACCTGAGCCGTTCGATGGACTGGTTCGACCTGGCCGAGTACGCCGGCGGCGACGTGATGCGGGGCCTGGCCCGGATCCGGGTGGAGCGGGCGCTGGCGATCGGCGCGGTGACCGACATCCTGTTCCCCCTCCAGCAGCAGGAACAGATTGCCCAGGGGCTGGCACGGGGCGGCGCGCAGGCCGAGTTCGTGCCGCTGGAATCGCCGCAGGGCCATGACGCCTTCCTGGTGGATTTCGCCCGGTTCGGCCCGGCGGTCGCGGGTTTCCTGGCCGATCTCTGAGGCGCCGCCATACCGTCGCGACCGGGACCCGCCCGGACTAGAATGGCAGCACCACTATTTTCCGGGTGCCTTCCATGTCCCTCGATTTTCCCGGCCACGATCGGCTGGTCGCCACGCTCGACGCCGCCGTCGCGCTGGGCGACGATCGCGCCATCACCGATGCGCTGCGCAAGTCGCTGTGCGAACTGATCCGCGACGAATCGGTCGCCCTGCCCGGCTGCGTGCTGGAGCCCATCGCCGACCACTACGCGCGACGCGAGCTGTACACCAGCCCCGAGTACGGCTACAGCGTCATTGCCATGACCTGGGGCCCCGGCCAAGGCACCAAGATCCATGACCATTCCGGCATGTGGTGCGTGGAAGGCGTCTGGCGTGGCCGTCTGGAAATCACCCAGTACGAGCTGGCCGAACACGACGAGGAGCGCTACCGCTTCGTCGCCGCCGGCACCATCGAGGCCGGCACCGGCTCGGCCGGCAGCCTGATTCCGCCCCACGAGTACCACACCATCCGCAACCCCAGCGACGACGCCATCGCCGTGTCCCTGCACGTCTACCAGCGCACCATGGTCCGCTGCGGCATCTACACGCCGGAGGCCGACGCCAGCGGCGCGGAAGGCTGGCAGCGCCGCGGCGAGCGCCTGCTCGGCACCGACCGCGTGGTCTGACGGGCTGTCGGGGTCCGCTGGCCTCGGCTATACTCGCTCCCCTTGCCGAAGTGGCGGAATGGTAGACGCAGCGGACTCAAAATCCGCCGCCCTTAAAAGCGTGTGGGTTCGAGTCCCACCTTCGGCACCAGACCCGGAAGAGGCCCGACGAAAGTCGGGCCTCTTTTTTTGTCCCCGATTTGGACCGGTCGAAAATTGATGTTGGGAAAGTGGCCAAAGGTGTGCTATACCTGAATCGTCACAGTACGAGCAGAACAGATGCGCGTCATTCATGCCAAATGGCAGTTGACAAACGGGGAGCGCATTCATGTCAGACCCAACTCAATCAGCCCTTCGGGACGCCCAGCCAACCTTCCGGTACCGCCAGTGAGCAACTCGACCGATTTCCGTGGCACCGTTTCTTCCCGCTCCGTGAGTTCCAGCGCATTCATGCGCACCCGCCGCAACGTCGAACTGTGCAAACGGGGCGAGATGCGGGCCGAACGCTTCCTGGATGCCGCCACCGAGGTCTTTGCCGAAAAAGGCTACCAGCACGCCAAGCTGAGCGAGATCGTCGCCCGCGCCGGCGGCTCCCTGGCCACCCTGTACCGGATCTTCGGCGACAAGGAAGGGTTGGCCTACGCCATCCTGGAACGCCGCCTGGAGAACCATGTCGGCATCCTCAACGACATGAATTTCTCCGACCTGCCGCCGGAGCAAGCGCTGCGCGAAGTCGCCATCCGCATCGCCGATTCGATGGTCAAGGCGGAATCGCGGGTGGTCTACCGCATCGTGATTGGCGAGGGCGAGTCGTTCCCCGCCCTGCGCGACTGGTTCTTCGAGCATGCCGTGGCCGAGACCCGCGGCATCCTGACCCGTTTCTTCCAGCAGGAAATGGACAACGGCCACCTGAAGCTGGCCTCGGCCGAGGCGGCCGCCACCCAGTTCTACATGATGATGTTCGGCAACCTGATCATCCGGGTCGCCAGCGGCTATCTGGACAAGCTCGACCCCGCCTCGCTGCGCGAGCAGGCCGTGGCCAACGTCGACCTGTTCCTGCAGGGTGCGCTGCCGCGCGGGTAATCCCGTGGCCGTCCCGGTGATCCAGGTGGTGCGGGCATCCCCTTCGCGATGGACCTGAAGAGCGGTTATCCCTACTGGGCCATCAAGAATGGCCTGCTGTCTCCCTTTCCCGCGCTGGCCGGCGATCTCGCCTGCGAGGTCGCGGTCATCGGAGGCGGCATCACCGGCGCGCTGATCGCCGATCACCTGCAGGCGGCCGGGCATGAGGTCGCGGTCATCGAGCAGGGCGAAATCGGCTGGGGCAGCACCGCCGCCAGCACTGCCCTGCTCCAGTACGAAATCGACACCCCTCTGCTCGATCTCGCGAATCGGGTGGGCGCGCAAGACGCCGCTCTGGCCTATCTGGCCTGCGCGCAGGCGCTGGTTCAGCTGCGCGGCCTGGCCGCCGGGATCCGCGACGTCGGGTTCGCGTGGACGGACAGCCTGTACCTGGCGACCCGGCGGCGGGAGTGCGACGGATTGGCGCAGGAAGCCGCGGCCAGGCATCGGTTGGGCCTTCGGATCGACTATCTGGGTTCGGGTGCGCTGGCCGAACGGTTCGGGATATCGCGGCCCGGTGCACTGCTGAGCCATCAGGCCGCGCGTGTGGATCCCTACCGCATGGCCCATCGCCTGCTGCAGCGCCTGCAGGCACGCGGCGCCAGCGTCCACGGGCACACTCCGATCGTCGAGCTCCAGCCGCAGGCACGCTCGGTCCGGCTGCGGACCGGGCATGGCGGCTGGGTGCGTGCCCGCCACGCCATCCTCGCCACCGGCTATGCGGCACAGCAGTGGCTGCGCGAGCGCGTGGCGCGCAACCACAGCAGCTACGCCTTCGTCAGCGATCCGATCGCGCCCGAGGCCCTTGGCTTTCTCGAACACACCGTGCTGTGGGAAACCGCCCGT
This sequence comes from Pseudoxanthomonas sp. 22568, assembly GCF_052044485.1. NCBI lineage: Bacteria > Pseudomonadati > Pseudomonadota > Gammaproteobacteria > Lysobacterales > Lysobacteraceae > Pseudoxanthomonas > Pseudoxanthomonas sp. 22568. The sequence goes on along the minus strand of NZ_JBQENC010000010.1, from coordinate 136,076 downwards.
CCCTACCTGTACCTGCGCACGACGCCGGATCACCGGCTCATCGTCGGCGGCGAGGATGATCGCATCGACATCCCGGCGCGCCGGGATGCACGGGTGATGAAGAAGGCGCGCGCGCTCAGCCGCAAGCTGGGCAAACTGCTGCCGCATCTCCAATGCGCGCCCGCTTTCGCCTGGGCGGGCACCTTCGCCGAAACCGAGGACGGCCTGCCGTTTTTCGGCCCGCATCCGCAGTACGGCCCGCGCGTGCATTTCGCGATGGCCTACGGCGGAAACGGCATTACCTACAGCCGGATTGGCGCCGACCTGCTGCTGGCCGCCATCGAACGGCGTCGGCATCCGCTGGCGGAGTTGTTCTCCTTTGCCCGCCTCGCGCGATCCTGATCCGATTTCATCCGGCGACGACGCCACCGCGCGTAGGTTCGAACCTCCCATCCCGGAGCATTCCAATGCCACGTGGAGAGAAGAGCGCCTACAGCGATCGGCAGAAGCGCAAGGCCGAGCACATCGAGGAAAGCGAGCGCGAGCAGGGTCGTTCCGAAGAGGACGCCGAGCGTATCGCCTGGGCCACGGTCAACAAGCATGAAGGCGGGGGCGCGAAAAAGAAGAGCGCCCGCAAGACCACCAGGAAGGTCGCAAAGAAAACCACGCGGAAGGCGCCTCGCAAGGCCGCGAAGAAAGCCACGAAGAAGAAAGCCACAAAGAAGTCGGCGAAGAAGGCCACGAAGAAGGCTGCGAAGAAGACCGCACGCAAGGCGGCCGGGAAAACCACGAAAAAAGCGGCCAAGAAAGCACCTCGCAAGGGCACCAGGAAAGCGGCCCGGAAGGTGGCCAAGAAGGCGGCAAGGAAGTCCACCCGCAAGACGGCGAAGAAAACGGCACGCAAATCCGCGCGGAAAAGTCCCCGCAAGGCCGCGAAGAAAACCACCCGCCATTCGAATGGACATACCCGCGGGGATTGAATGCGTTCGCCCCGGGAACGGCAAGGAGCGTCCGTTCGCCGCATCGCGATACCGGCCTCTTCGCATTCCCGCAGGAAGCCGCGACCACCCGAACCTTCGTGGGGAACTATCGCTTCGCGGCTTCTCCGCCCGGCCACCAGCCGCGACCGGTCAGCGCGTAGCGGTCGGCGGCGCGTTCGAACGGATTGCGCACGCTGACCCCGCCGCACAGCAGGTAGATTGGCAGGAACAGTGGCCCCAGCACCATGTACTGGAACACATGCGCGCGTTCGTGGTCGCCCAGCCTGATCGGCGGATGTTCGCGGTGGCCGGCGCGCTGCTCGTAGGTGATGCAGGCGGAATCGAGGCTGTCGCCGGTATGCAGGATGGTGTTGCCGAAAGTGATCGCGCCACCCGGCCCCCACGGCCAGTGGTGGAACACCAGCGCGCAGTCACGCCGGCTCCAGCGCGCGCGCGCGCCGAACGCCAGTCCCAGGCTCCCCGCCAGCAGGCCGACCAGCGTGTTCGGCAAGGCCCAGAGCATGCCCAGCCCGCGCAACGCGGGCAGCCAGACGGGCGTTCGCGCCCGCTCGTTCAATCCGCCTCGTTGGGCATCAGCAGCCACAGGATGAGATAGACCAGGATGCCGGGGAACGCGGCCGAGGCGATCGAGACAATCACGAACACGGCGCGCAGCAGCGTGGCATTCCAGCCGAACCGGTGCGCGATGCCGCCCATCACGCCGGCGAGCATGCGGTCGTTCAGGGACCGGGCCAATGGCTTGGACGCGGTGTTCATGGTGATCGGCTCCCCACAGTCGTCGCGGCCAGTCTAGCGCTCAGCGCGGCGGCGCACCTGAACCACGCAGCGCCTTCAACCGTGCCAGGAACCAGGCGCTCGCGTCGGCCTCGGGCTGGCCGGGACACCGCACCCGGTAGGCGCGTCCGCTCATGCTGCTCTTGCTGGCGGCGCGCTCAATGAACTGTTCGGCGGTGTCGACCAGATCCCGCTTCAGCAGGTACTCGTACTTGCGCTGCAGGTGCGCGCGCGCGTCGGCCCGTCCATACCACTTGCCGTTGCGCTGGAACTCGCACGCGGAGTTGGACAGTCCATCCATCAACTGGGTGATCTCGCGCCGGGCCTGCTCGCCAGGCGCCGCCGACACGGTCATTGCCTGCGAGGCCAGGCCGATGCCGCACACGAATGAAAGAAGAATTCCCTTGCGCATGTTGGTGTCCCGCACTCAGTCCAGGCCGCGCAGCCTAAGCGACCGTCGGTTAACCGGCCGCAACCGCGGGCGGCATGCGGCCGCCAGCGGCCCCCGCCTCGTACTTACGTGCGCTGCGCCAGCCACTGGTGGATCGCGCCGGGCACCTCGCGCTGCGCGCGGCTGGAGACGTAGATGCCGATGTGGCCACCCTTGAAACTCAGTTCCGTATAGTCCTCGGTGCCGACCAGATCCCGCAGCGCGCGCGAGGCGTTCGGCGGCACCAGGTGATCCTGTTCGGCGTAGATGTTCAGTACCGGCATGTCGACGTCGCCCAGATGCACTTCCTCGCCATCGATATCGATGCCGCCATTGACGAAGCCGTTGCCCTGGTAGAACTGCTTGATGAACTGGCGGAACGCCTCGCCGGCCAGATCCGGTGAATCGAAGATCCACTTCTCCATCCGCAGGAAATCCTCCAGGCCCTTGCGATCGTCCAGTACGTCGACCAGGCCGACGTACTTCTGCAGGTTCAACCGGAACGGCTTCAGCATCAGGTAGCAGGCATTCATCATGTCGGCCGGCACGTTGCCGATCGCATCGACGAACAGATCCACGTCCATCTCGCGGGTCCAGTGCGAGAGCATGTTGTCCGGGGTGTGGAAATCCACCGGCGTGACCATGGTGATCAGATTGCGCACCCGCTCCGGATGCAACGCCGAATAGCACAGCGAGAACGCGCCGCCCTGGCAGATGCCCAGCACGTTGATTGCCGGGAGGCCGTGCTGCCGGCACAGGTGCTCCACCGCGCCGTCGATGAAGCGGTTGATGTAGTCGCCCAGTGTCAGGAAGCGGTCCGAACGATCCGGATAGCCCCAGTCCAGCACGTAGACGTCTTCGCCCAGCGCCAGCAATCCCTTCACCAGCGAGCGATCCTCCTGGAGATCGACCATGTAGGGACGGTTGACCAGCGCGTAGACGATCAGCAGCGGCACTTCCGCGGTGGGCGCCTTGGGACCGACGAACCGGTACAGCACCGCGCGGCCGTCACGCCAGGTTTCCTGGCGCGGGGTGGCGCCGTAGTCGACATCCTCCACCTGCGGCAGGGTCTTCAGCCCGGCGGCGAGCTTCTGCTGCGCCTGCAACGTTTCCTGCGCGAGTTCGTCGACGCTGATGTTCAGGGGACCGTTCACTTGCGTCCTCCCTGCCCGCGCTTGCCCTTGCCGCGTCCGGCGGTGGCGCCGCCGTCATGGGCGTTGCGCGCCACCCAGTCCTTCATCGACACCACTTCGCCGTCACCGCCACGCGCGGAACGGACCGGAGCCTTCTCCGCCGACTTTGCCGCCTTTGCGGTGCCGGACGGCTTCGCCGGTTTCGCTGGCTTCACCGCCTTGGCCGGCTTCGCGCCGGTGGCGCCACGGGAGATCTTCGCGGCCGTCGCGGTTGCCGCCCGCGGGGCGCTGGCAGGTTTCGCATCGCCACGCGGTTTCGCCGGACGCGTCGCGCGCGCGGCCGGAGCATCCTGTCCTCGGCGCCCTTCACCGCCGGCACGCGGTGCCTGCCGGCGCGCGGGCTGCGCGGCGTCGCGCGGATCCAGTGCGTCGTCCCGGCGGCTCATCCGGCGCAATTGGCGTTCGAGTTCGGCGATCTTGCGGTGCGCCGAATCCACCTCGGTGCGGCCGGGCATGCCCAGGGCCACGCAGATCTGCTCGATTTCCGTCTGCACGCCCAGGCGCAGACGCATCTGGGTGTTGGTGAGGTGGCCATAGACGTGGCGGAATTCCGGTGACAGCGCCACTTCCGCATAGGCCTGTTCGGCGGCGTCGATCCACAGGTCGAACAATGCACGCGCGCTGGTGATCTGCTGGCCGGGCTCGGCACGCGCATCGAGCAGCGATTCGAACCGTTCGAACGCCAGCCCCGCGACCTTCAGCATCACCCGCTCGTATTCGCCGAGGGCCTGCTGGTAGTCCTGCTGGGCCTGCGCCAGCGCCTGCCAGCGCTCCTGGTGTTCACGCGCGGGGCCGAACGCGGGCAGATGCAGCCAGCGCTCGTTCTCGCGGCGCAGGTTGTCCATGTACGGCGAAACCTGCCGGTACCAGTGTTCGAACCCGCCCGCCCCGCCGCCCTGCAGGCCACGGAAGAAATCCATCCATGGCCCCTGCCCGGCATCCATGCCCAACGCCTGCTTCCAGGCCGCGGTCACGTCGCCGGCACCGGCGTTCTGGCCCGCGAACCGCGCGGCCACCTGCTGCATGAGCCCGTACCAGTCGCCGCTCTGCTGGCGGAACCGGTGCAAGGCATCCTCGGCCGGACCTCGGCCGCCGGGCATCAGCCGGCTCCACCAGTCCAGCGCCTGCGTCCAGGCGGGCGCCGGTGCCGGCGCGGCCGCGCCGGAAGCCTGTCGCAGGGCGTCGCCCCACAGATTCCAGAACTGGCGGGCCATCGCTTCGAAGTCGCCCGCGCCCGGTGGTGCATGCTCGGCCATAAATCCTCCTGTGCCCCGATTCTAGCCGCGCGCGGCGACGCGCGGGTGACGGTCAGGGCTTGGGGATGCGCAGGGTCTTGCTGATCATCAGCGTGCCGGACACGGCATACAGCAGCACCAGCGGGTGCAGCAGCCACGGCCCCAACCGCCAGCCGCCGAGCCACAGCGCCTCGCCGATGTGGCCCAGATAGGCCGCCACCGCCAGCACCACCACCAGCACCAGGCTGGTCGGAATCGGCGTGCCTTCGAAGTACTTCACCTTGTCGTCGTCACCCGCCAGCGACTCGGCGGTGACGTTGTAGCGCGCCAGCCGGCTGACGCCGCAGGCGACGAAATACGACAGCACCAGCCAGTCCCAGCCGCCCTGCATGCCGCAGGCGTAAGCGAGCGCGGCCGGGGCGACGCCGAAGGAAATCACGTCGGCCAGCGAATCCAGTTCGCGCCCCAGCACCGACGCCTGCTTGCGCCAGCGCGCCACCCGGCCGTCCAGGGCATCGAAAATGAAAGCCAGGGGAATCAGCGCCATGCCGATCATCAGATCGCGGATCACCCCGTCCTGGAGGAAGCGCATCGCCGCGAAGATCGCACCGGTGCCGCAGAACGCGTTGCCCAGCGTGAACCAGTCCGCAAGCTGGAAATCGCGAAGCATCGAAAAATGGCGGGACACGGAAACACCCGGAAATGGCCAGCCGACAGGTTAGCCCAATCGCGCTGGAGACGGTGTCCTGGCCATCGTCGCGCCCCGCCGGAACCGGGCGGAGTCGCGGACGCCCGATATCAGGGCGACGACGGCAGCGTCAATTGCGCGGCGTCGAGCCGGCCGGCACCGCGGCCACGAGCCCCGATGACCCGGTCCATGGGTGCGCCCGCCCGCCCGTCCAACCGCGCCGACACCTGGTCCAGCGCGGCATACACGTGCGGCAGCAGCGGCGCATAGCGGGCCGCATACGCCGGCAGTGCCAGGAACCCGTCGAAATGCTGTGCGTTGCTGACCTGCCAGTACGCCACCTCGCGGCCGGCCGCCTTCGCCTGCGCCACGTAGGGCGCGCTGCTGAAGGCTGGCGGTACCAGGCCGTCGTCGCTGCCGTGCACCACGATCACCGGCAGTCCCGCGCNCGCAGTTCGGCGATACCGCGCTGCACGCGCCGTGCCGCCTCGTCCTGGCCGTCGTTGAGCGCGCGCAGGCATTGCAGGCCCGGCAGGGTGAAATCGGGCGCGGCCAGGCGGGTGTCGACGATGCCTACGCCGGCACCCGGTGGAATCCCGCTGCCGTCGGACCACCACGCCGCGCGCTCGCTGGCGGTGGCGGCGCGCGCGCTGAAATCGGGATTCAACGCCGCGAAGGAGAATCCGCAGGGATGCGCGCCGACGCCATGGCGCCCATAGGCGGAGGCGTAGGTGACCGCGATTGCGCGCCATAGATCGAAACCCACGCTCAGCGCGCCGGCGGTCAGTGCGGCGTCGGTCCAGCCGTGTTCGCGCAGCTTCGCGTGGGCCGAGCGCGCCTGCGCGGCCACGTCGGCGCCTTCGATCAGGCCGGCCGCCTTCAGCGAGGCGCAGCGCGCCTGCCACAGCGGTTCGGCCTGCGCGCGCAGCGGCGGTTGCGGCAGGCTGTCCGCCGGCAGCGCGAGCAATGCGCACGGCATCAGCAGCGCCGCTTCGGTGGTGTAGTCGTACAGCGAACGTGCGCCGGGACCGTCCGTGTGGATGTTGGGCTCGCCGGCCACCACCGCGTCCAGCCAGTCGCCGTCCAGTTCGGCGGCGCGCAGCACCGCACCGCCGCCATTGGAGATGCCGACCGCGATCACCCGGGTATTGTCGAAACGGAACGGCGCGGCCTGCGGAAACGCGCGATCCAGCGCGGCCAGGGCGAAGTCCGCGGCCTGCTTCACATGCCGCCCCCAATCGGCCTCGGGATTGTCCTGCGAATGGGCGTGCTTGACCGCCACGCCGGTGGCGCCGACCGGGGCATCGGGGACGAACGCCAGCGGTTCGCCCAGCGCGCCGCCGCTGCCGTCCTCGCGCATGCCGCTCTGCGTGTCCAGATCGAAATAGTCGGTACCGGCGCCCTTGTCGGTGTAGGCGACCGCGCAGCCCTTCGGCAGGCCCCAGGCGCCGGCCACCGCGATGGCGCCGTAGACGCCGCGCGAACCCGACGAGGCGGTGACCACCACGCAGCGCCGCTTCAGATCGAAACCATCGGGCACCTGCACCAGTACGCGATGCGGCTGCTTCGCGCCGGGCAGTGTCGCCAACGCGCTGTACTCGCGTCCGGGCACCGCGGCGGTGCTGCCGTAGACCTCGCCGTAACCGCCGGTGGCGGACAGATCGGCGATGCCGCGCCAGTTGTTCCAGAGTGCGCGCCGGCGCAGTTCCGCCGGGGTCGGATGGGCGGCGTCGGCGAAGGCCGGCGGGGTCATCGCCTGCAGGCCGGCCAGGCCCAGGCCGGCGGTCAGCAGATCGTCGCTGCCGCGGTGCTCGGTGACGCGCTGCGGTTCGATCACGGTCTCGTGGGTCATGGTTCGGGTCGGGGAACTGCCGCAGGCGGCCAGCGCCAGGGTCAGGGCGGCGGCCAGAGCGATACGCGCCATCGGGAGAATTCCAGGTCCGGGTGATGCGACCAAACTAGTCGTCGCGGTGCGGCCCGTCATCGTACTTTGGTACCACGGGGACCGCCGCCATCGGCTGCTAACCTAGCACTTTCAGGAGGTTCCCCCATGCAGACCCTTTCAATCCTCGTCACCGGCGCGGCCAGCGGCATCGGCGCCGGCGTCGCCAGCCGGCTGGCCGAAGCCGGCCACCACCTCATCATCAGCGATCTGGACCCGGCCGCCGCCGAGACCGTCGCCGCCGGCATCCGCGCCGCCGGCGGTTCGGCCGAGTCGGTGGCGCTGGACGTGACCTCCGACGACAGCGTCGCCGCCGCACTGGCCGCGATCTCCCGGCCGGTCGATGTGCTGGTCAACAACGCGGGCCTGCAGCATGTCTCGCCGCTGGAGGAATTTCCGCTGGGCAAATGGGATTTCCTGATCCAGGTGATGCTGGTCGGCGTGGCGCGGCTGACCCGCGCGGTCCTGCCGGGCATGCGCCAGCGCGGATTCGGCCGCATCGTCAACATCGGCAGCATCCACGCGCTGGTCGCCAGCCCGTACAAGAGCGCCTACGTCGCCGCCAAGCACGGCCTGGTCGGCTTCTCCAAGGTAGTCGCGCTGGAAACCGCCGACACCGACATCACCATCAACACGGTCTGCCCCAGCTACGTGAAGACCCCGCTGGTGGACAAGCAGATCGCCGACCAGGCGCGCACGCGCGGCATTCCGGAAGCCGAAGTGGTCAGCCAGATCATGCTCAAGCCGATGCCCAAGGGCGTGTTCATCGAAATGGACGAACTGGCCGGCATCACCGCCTTCCTGTGCTCCCCCGCCGCCCGCAACATGACCGGCCAGACCCTGGTCGTGGACGGCGGCTGGACGGTGCAGTGAGAACCGGGATTCGGGAGTCGGGATTGGGGAATCGAAAGAGCGAAGAGCTCCGTTCGCCTTGTTTCCGCGCTCGTGGCCAAACGCTTCTACGATTCCCGATTCTCCATTCCCGAATCCCGGCCTCAACCCCATGCCTACCCTGCTGATCGCCGACGACCATCCGCTGTTCCGGGCCGCGCTGCGCGGCGCGGCGGCCGATGCCGTGGCGCGGATGTCGGTGCTGGAGGCCGAATCGCTGGACGGCGTGCTGGCGGCGCTGGACGCGCACGACGACGTGGATCTGGTGTTGCTCGATCTGCACATGCCCGGCAACCACGGGCTGGCCGGACTGGCGGCGATCCGCGCGCAGTTTCCCGCCGTCGCGGTGATCGTGGTGTCGGCCAACGATGACCCACGGGTGGTCCGGCGCGCGCTGGACCACGGCGCCGCCGGCTACCTGCCCAAGAGCGCGGGGCTGGAGGAACTGCGCGATGCCATCCGCAGCGTGCTTGCCTGCGAGCAATGGCTGCCGCCTGCGCTGCGCGCCACCGTCGCACGCGCGCAGTCCTCGCGCCACGACGCCGAACTGGCCGCGCGCCTGGCCAGCCTGTCGCCGCAGCAGTTCCGGGTGCTGACGCTGGTGGCCGAAGGCCTGTTGAACAAGCAGATCGCCGATCGCCTGGACGTGCAGGAGCGGACGGTCAAGGCGCACCTGTCGGCGATCTTCGATCGCCTGGGCGTGCGCAACCGCACCCAGGCGAGCGTGATCCTGCGTGAACTGGAACTCAGCGACCCCGCCCGCCAACTCGAGGCGTGAGACGATGATGGCGTGCCAGCCCCGGATGCACGCATGAACGCCGCTTCCGCACCACGCGCCGCCACGATCGACGATGCCACCGAGATTGCCCGCCTGTCGGGGCAGCTGGGCTATCCCGTCGATGCACCCGTGATGATGGAACGGTTGCGGTGCTTGCTGCCGCGCCAGGATCACTTTATCCGGGTGGTCGCTGACGGGCCTGGCCTGCTTGGCTGGATCGTCGCCGAACGGCGCCTGTCGCTGGAGGCCGGCGACAGCTTCGAAATCACGGGGCTGGTGGTGGATCGTGATGCCCATCGTGGCGGCGTCGGCTCGGCACTGGTCGCCGTGGTCGCGGACTGGGTCCGCCAGCAGGGCGGAGCGCGACTGGTCGTGCGCTCCAACGTGGTCCGCGCGGAGTCGCATCCATTCTACGAACGCCAGGGGTTCATCCGCATCAAGAGCCAGCACGTCTATCGACGGGATCTCCAGGCACCGTAGGCTTTGGGGCCGGGATTGGGGATTGGGGATTGGGGATTGCGTCGCCGGAGTCGGGATTCGGTTCAGTCGGAGATCCCTTCTTCCACGTTGGTAGCAACACCTGCCTCGGCATTCCCGCGAACGCTGGAATCCATTGGGTGCGATCCGGTGTCACGCCCCGGTCCCGGCCTGGTCATTTTTTCGCCATCCATCTTGACAGGTCCGTGGCGCAAGGGCCGCGCGGGCTTATCCACATGTTTGTCCGCGAACCATCCACATGCGCTGTGGAAAACCTGAAACATTCGTTTCACGGACGTGAAACGCAATGGTCATTTTTTCGCCAACCTGCTTGACAGCCTTGCCGCGCAAGGCCGGCCGGCGCTTATCCACATGTTTCTCCGGAATCGGTCCACACCGGATGTGGACAACCTCGCCGCATCTTTCCGCGTAATGCGGATGACGCGCCGGCGCGTGGTCAGATGCGCGAGTACTGCCAGGACACCATGCGGCCCCCGCGATACGGCATCACCCCGTGGAACCCGCGCGGATCCGCGTCGAACACCAGCGGCAGGAAATGGCGGTCGCCGTCCCACAGCGGCAGATCCAGGATCCGCTCCACCGGCACCCATTCCAGCGCGCCTTCCGGATTGCGCTCGTGCGGCGTCCCCGAATACGCGGTGATCAGGAACACGAAGCCCAGCCAGTCCTCGCCCTGCTTGCCGAAGCCCGGCCAGCTGATGGTGCCGCGCAGCGCCAGCTCATCGCATTCGATGCCGGCCTCCTCGCGGATCTCGCGGCGCATGCCGGCGACCACATCCTCGTCCGGCTCGATCTTGCCGCCCAGACCGTTGTACTTGCCCAGATGCTGATCGTCGGGCCGCGCATTGCGATGGATGAGCAATACCTGCGAGCGATCCGGCGACAGGACATAACCGAGCGTGGCGACGATGGGGGTATACGGCATGGCGGGAGGTGGGTCGGAAAACCGCCATTCTAGCCGCGCGCGCCGTCCCGCTCCCGGTCAAGCGGAGAAACAAGGCTCACGACACGCCGGCCACGCTGCCCGCACGCGCCGCCAGCAGGCGGTCCAGCACCGACTTCAGCGCCAGCGGGCGCACCGGTTTCGCCAGCAGCGACAGGTCCGCTTCGCGCACCGCGCGGCGGACGGCGTCGGTCTGGTCTGCGGACAGGATCAGGCAGGGACTCGCCTCGAAGCGTGCCGACAAGCGCCGCCATAGCGCCACGCCGGTGTCGCCTGCGTCCAGGTGGAAGTCGAACAGCCACGCATCAGCCGGCGCACGCGCCAGTTGCGCCTCCGCAGCCGAACCATCGGCGGCACAGGCGACCTCGCAGCCCCATCCCAGCAGGGTCTGGCGGAGCGCGTCGAGCGCGGCCGGATCATTGTCCACCGCCAGCACGCGCAGGCCGGCCAGACGGGCGCGCGACGCGCCCGTCGAAACCTGCACCGTGGCCGGCGTCGCGACCATGGGCAGATCGACGGTGAATGCGGACCCGCGTCCCGGCCGACTGCGCAAGCCCAGCGGCGCTTCCAGCAGGCCGGCAATGCGATCGGCGATGGACAGGCCCAGCCCGAGTCCCTGCCCGACCGCTTCCTCGCCACGCCGGAATTCGTCGAAGATCAATCGCCGCTCCGGCTCGCGGATGCCGGGACCGGTATCGAGCACCTCGATCCGCAAGCGTCCGCGCGCGCCGCGGCGCACGCCCAGCAGCACGCCGCCCTGGGCGGTATAGCGGATGGCGTTGGCAAGGAAATTCTGCAGGATCCGCCGCAGCAACTGCGGATCGCTGTGCACCCAGAGGCGCGTTGGCCGGTAACGGAAACGCAGGCCGTGTTCCGCGGCCAGCACGCCGAATTCCGACGCCAGCGGTTCCAGTACCTCGGACAACGGAAAATCGCGCGGCTCCGGCACCAGGCCGCCGGCTTCCAGCCGCGACATGTCGAGCAGGCCGGTCAGCAGATCGGTGGTGGAATCCAGTGCGCCGCGGATCTGCCGCGCCGACTGGCGCGCGCCGTCGTCGGGCAACTGCTGCGCGAGCGCGTCGGTGAACAGGTGGGCGGCATGCAGCGGTTGCAGCAGGTCGTGGCCGATCGCGGTGAGGAATCGGCTCTTGGCGTCGTTGGCGTGCTCGGCTTCGCGCTTGGCGGTTTCCAGCAGCGCGGTGCGCTCGGCCACGCGCTGTTCCAGGGTCTCGTTGGCGCGCTTGAGATCGCGTTCGGCGTGGCGCGAGGCGGTGACGTCGGTGTAGGTGGCGACGAAGCCGCCGCCGGGCATCGGATTGCCTCGGATTTCGACGATGCTGCCATCGGGGAACACCCGCTCGGTCAGGTGCGGCGTGCCGGCGCGCATGAACGCGATGCGCCGCTGCAGCGCGCGTTCGTCCTGGCCTCGGTGCGGCATGCGTTGCAACGCCCAGCGGGTCAGGTCGGCGATCGGCCGGCCGACCTGCAGCAGCTCTTGCGGGAATCCGAACATCTGCTCGTAGCGGCGGTTCCACGCCACCAGCCGCTGCTCGCGATCGACCACGCTGATGCCCTGGCTCATGTTGTGCAACGCGGCCTCCAGCACCTGCTGGTTGAAGCGCAGATCCTGCGAGGCCTCGCCGACGATGGCCGCGACGGTATCCAGATCCCGGCTCTCGCGCCGCGCCGCGTCCAGCAGCAGGCGCGCCGACGCAGAACCCAGCACCGCCGACAGTTCGCGTTCCAGCCGCGCCTCCATCGCCGCCGGCACCGGTCCGTTGCGTGGCGCGCCCGCCAGCAGTTCCTCCACCCGCTCGCGCGGGAGGAAACGCCGCCCGGCTTCGCCCAGGGTCTGCCGATCCAGGTTGCGCTGCCGCTGGTGCGGCGCCTCCCGACGCCACGCCATCGCCAGCAGGGTGGCGACCGTGCCGACGAACAGGCTCACGCCCACCGCGCGTCCCAGCGGACTCCAGCCGGTCAGGCCGAACATGCCTTGCGGCGACAGCCAGGCTTGCCCGAACGGCCCTTCCCGCAGCCACTCGGGTGCGCTGCCGGACGCCAACAGTAGGGTCGGCAGCAACAGCACCCAGGCCCAGGCCAGGAAACCGGCGACCACGCCGGCGATCGCCGCGCGCGGCGGCGTCTGCGGGCGCCACACCGCGAACGCCAGCACCGGCGCCAGCGTGGCCAGCGCCGAGAACGACACCGCGCCGACGTCGGCCAGTGCGTCGCTGCCGGTTACCAGCCGGCTGTAGGCCCACGACAGCAGCATGATCACGGCGATGCCGGTGCGGCGCAGGGCGAGCAGTGCACCGCGCTGGTCGCCACCGTCGCGGCGCGACCAGGCGCCGCGCAACAGGCCGGGCGCGAACCAGTGGTTGCCGATCATCAGGCTGAGGGTCAGCGTGCTGACGACCACCATGCCGGTGGCCGCGCTCAGTCCACCGAGGAAGGCGAACAGCGCCAGTCCCTCGTGGCCCTGCGAGAACGGCAGCGCCAGCGCGTACATATCCGACGGTACCGCGCCACCCAGCAGCGCCATGCCGGCCTGCGCCAGCGGCAGTCCGGGCAGCGCGATCAGCACCAGGTACAGCGGAAACAGCCAGCGCGCGGTGCGCACGTGTCGCTCGTCGCGGCATTCGACCACCGCCACGTGGAACTGGTGCGGCAGGATGAACATCGCCAGCGCGCCCAGCAATACGAACGGCGCGAACCCGCCGGATGGCTGCGGCGGCAGCGGCGCAGGCGGCAGCTCCGGCCATTCGCGCAGGCCGAACCAGACGAAGGCGCCGAGCGCCAGCATCGCCGCCAGCTTGAAGATCGACTCGAACGCCATCGCCAGCACCAGCCCGCGATTGTGCTCGGCCGCGCTGGCCCGGCGGGTGCCGAACAGCATCGCGAACAGCGCCATTGCGAGCGCCACGTACAGACCACTGTCGCGCCAGAACGGCAACGCCTGGCCCGCCTCGCCGGCCTCCAGGGTGAGCGTGGCGAAACTCATCGCCACCGCCTTCAATTGCAGCGCGATGTAGGGAATCAGGCCCAGCGCGGCGACCAGGGTGACCGTGCCCGCCAGCCAGGCATCGCGGCCCAGCCGGGTGGCGATCAGATCCGCCAGCGAGGTCGCGTTGGTCTCGCGCGCCAGCCGCACCAGCCGCATCAGGAACGCGACCGCCAGCGCATAGAACAGGATGGCGCCGAGGAAGGTCGGCGGCAGCGGCCAGCCATAACGGGCGGCCTGGGTGACGGTGCCGTAGAAGGTCCACGAGGTGCAGTGCACCGCCAGCGACAGCGCGTAGACATGTTGCCAGTGGCGGGCGAATACGGCGGGACGCCGCTCGCCGTACAGCGCGGTGCCGAACATCAGCGCCAGCCAGGCCAGTCCGGCCAGCGCGACCACCCACAGGCTCAGCATGTGACGACCCGGGCGGTCGGCGGTCCGTCGATGGCTCCGCCGCGATGCGCGCCGGCATCGAAGCCGATCCCGGAAAACACTCGACGCGGCGGAGTACATGCTGGCATCGGCGGAGCATAACGCAGCGGCGGCAGNCCTGCCGCCGCCGTTTTCCCATCGTTTGCCGCCATCGACCTCAGAAGTCGTAGCGCGCGGTCAGCGTGTACTGGCGCGGCGGACCATAGAAGCCGGTCAGCACGCCGTAGGCGCCGATGTTGTAGCCGGTGGTGCGGTATTCCTTGTCCGCCAGGTTGCTGCCTTGCAGCGAGAACGACCAGGCGTCGTTGACCTTCCAGATCACGCCCGCGTTGAGCAGGCCGTAGCCGTCCTGCCTGATCAACGGGCTCAGATCGGTGGTCGGCCACACCTCGCTCTGGTAGGCATAGCCCACCCGCGCGGACAGGTTGCCGCCATTGGCCAGATCGGTGCGGTATTCCACGTTCAGCGCACCGGAGAATTCCGGGGCGTTGGTGAACTTCTGCTGGTCGGCGACGTTGACGCCGCGATCCATGTACTCGTCGTACTTGGCGTCCAGCCAGGCGAGGTTGCCGCTGATCAGCCAGTTGACCGTCGGCAGCCACTGGTACTCCACTTCCAGGCCCTGCACCGTGCCCTTGCCGGCGTTGGTGAAGTCGCCGAAGAAGCTCTGCGCGCCGTTCGGCAACGTGTACGAGGTGAACACCGACAGCTGGATGTCCTCGTACTTGTTGTAGAAGTAGGCCAGGTTGAGGAACATGCGCTGATCCAGCAACGACATCTTGCTGCCGATCTCGAAGCTGTCGACCTTCTCGTCGTCGAACGGCTCACCCGAACGCGGCACCGCGGTGGTGTTGGCGCGGATGTTGTAGCCGCCGGACTTGAATCCGCGCGAGGCCAGGCCGTAGATCATGACGTCGGGCGTGATCTGGTAATCCAGCGAGACCTTGGGCGAGAAGTTCTTGAAATTGACCGTCTTGTCGAAGTTCGCCGCCGTGCCCCATGCCGTGCCGTAGTCCAGCCCGGTGTAGAAGCGATTCAGCGCGATCGCGTGCTTGTCCTCGTCGGTGTAGCGCGCGCCCACGTCCAGCTTGAGCCTGTCGGTCAGGTCGAAGGTCCAGTCCGCGTACACCGCGATGCTCTGGGTATTGACCACGCCCTGGGTATCGCCGAACAGCGGGTTGGTCAGCGCGTTCGGCAGGGCCGGGTTCCAGAAGTGGTTGAGCACCTGGCCGCCGGCGTCGCCGTCGAAAGCATAGATGCCCATCACGCCGCGCGCGCGGCCGCCGCCGTCGTAATTGGCCTGCACTTCGTGGCTCACCTGGCTGTCGTTGTAGAACGCGCGCACGTCCACCAGCGTCAGCGGCGTGGTGTCGAAGTCGATGTTGGTCTCGGTGTCGGACTCGCGCTTGGCCACGACGTACTTCAACGCCCAGTCCTCGTTGACCCGCCAGTTGAAGGTGGCCGAGGCGCCCTTCATGGTGGTGTCGTTGACGTTGCGCATCGCGCTGCGGATGTCGTAGCGATCCGAAGTCGGCGGATACGCCGGTGCCAGCGGATTGGCCGCCAGCATCTTGGCGCCACGCACGCCCGACTGGTCGTCCATCCAGTCGAACGCGAACTGCACGTCGAAGTTGTCGCCCGCATAGGCGCCCAGCTGCAGGCGCGCGGCATTGATTTCCTTGTCGCTGACATCCTGGCGGGTATGGGTGTTCTCGCCGAAACCATCGCGGTTCATGCTGGCCACCGCCACCCGTCCGCGCAGCCCGCTGTCGGCCCCGCCGAGGGAGCCGCCGATGGCGGCCTTGGCGTCGAGCTGGTTGTAGTTGCCGACGGTGATCGAGGCGAAGCCCTGGGTCTCGGTCGGCAGGCCGCGCGAGACGTACTTGATGGCGCCGCCGATGGTGTTCTTGCCGTACAGGGTGCCCTGCGGACCGCGCAGCACCTCGATGCGCTCGACATCGAACACGTCCAGCAGGGCGCCCTGCGGACGGGCGATGTAGACGTCGTCCAGATAGATGCCCACGCCCGGATCCACACCCCACAGGGGATCGGCCTGGCCGATGCCGCGGATATAGGCGGTGACCGTGCTGGTCGAACCGCGAGCCGCGTAGATGGTCAGGTTGGGCACCTGCGCGTCCAGATCGCCGATGTCGCGGACATTCATCTTGTCCAGGCTCTCGGAAGTGAACGCGGTGACCGCCACCGGCACGTCCTGCAGGGTTTCCTCGCGCTTGCGCGCGGTCACCGTGACCGAATCCAGGGTGGTCGCCCGGCTGGCCGCCTGGCCGCTGTCTGTCCCCGTGTCCTGCGCGAACGCGCAGGGTGCCGACGCCAGCAACACGGTGCCGATCGCCAGGCTCAAATGCTTCCGCTTCATGGATATCCCCTCCTCCCGGGAATGCGTGCGGCGGACGGTTGTCGCCGATGCTGGAGAAGGCTAGAGGCGGACCGGACGGACCGGCATCGTACCTTCGTACAGTGGGCCGCCGCCGGGGCGCTGTCGATACTCCCGCCATCTGTCCGGCCATTGGCGGCCGACCCATCGAACACCGGCGCCGAGGAGCCACGGATGTCTTTCCTGATTGTGTTGGCCGCGCTGTGCTTCCTGATGTTCGTGGCCTACCGCGGCTACAGCGTGATCCTGTTCGCGCCGATCGCGGCATTGGGCGCGGTCCTGCTGACCGATCCCTCGCTGGTGGCGCCGATGTTCACCGGCCTGTTCATGGACAAGATGGTCGGCTTCCTCAAGCTGTATTTCCCGGTGTTCCTGCTGGGCGCGGTGTTCGGCAAGCTGATCGAGATCTCCGGCTTTTCCAAGTCGATCGTCGCCGGCACCATCCGCCTGGTCGGCCGGCAGCGGGCGATGCTGTCGATCGTGCTGGTGTGCGCGCTGCTGACCTATGGCGGGGTGTCGCTGTTCGTGGTGGTGTTCGCGGTGTATCCGTTCGCCGCCGAGATGTTCCGCCAGAGCGACATCCCCAAGCGGCTGGTGCCGGGCACCATCGCGCTGGGCGCGTTCACCTTCACCATGGACGCGCTGCCGGGCACGCCGCAGATCCAGAACATCATCCCCACCTCGTTCTTCGGCACCACCGCCTGGGCGGCGCCGGTACTGGGCACGCTGGGCGCGGTGTTCATCCTCATCCTGGGCATGGGCTACCTGGAATGGCGTCGCCGGGTGGCGCAACGCGCTGGCGAAGGCTACGGCGGCGATCTGCGCAACGAACCCGAACCCTTCCGTGGCGATCGCCTGGCGCATCCGCTGATCGCGGTGCTTCCGCTGCTGCTGGTGGGCGTGGCCAATTTCCTGTTCTCGCGCTGGATTCCGGGCTGGTACGGCGAGAGCCAATCGTTCGTGCCGGCGGTGATCGGCAATCCCGCGCCGGTGGTGCAGGAAGTCTCCAAGGTCGCGGCGATCTGGGCCGTGCAGGGCGCGTTGCTGGTCGGCATCGCCAGCGTGCTGCTGTTCGCCTGGAGGCCGGTGTTCACCGGCTTCGCCGAGGGCACCAAGAGCGCCATCGGCGGCGCGCTGCTGGCATCGATGAACACCGCCTCCGAGTACGGCTTCGGCGCGGTCATCGCCGCCCTGCCCGGCTTCCTGGTGGTGGCCAACGCGCTGCAGGCGATTCCCAATCCGCTGGTCAACGAGGCGATCTCGGTGACCGCGCTGGCCGGCATCACCGGCTCGGCCTCCGGTGGCATGAGCATCGCGCTGGCAGCGATGGCCGACAGCTTCATCGCCAACGCCAACGCGGCGGGCATCCCGATGGACGTGCTGCACCGGGTGGCATCGATGGCCTCCGGCGGCATGGACACGCTGCCGCACAACGGCGCGGTCATCACCCTGCTGGCGGTCACCGGCCTGAGCCACCGCCAGTCCTACAAGGACATCTTCGCCATCACCCTGATCAAGACGATGGCGGTGTTCTTCATCATTGCCCTGTTCTACCTGACCGGCTGGATCTGAATCCGGGCGTCACCACGCGGCTGGGCATCGTCGCTTCCTCCCGGTCGACGGACGATTTCCGGGACGCCTGCCGCTGGCCGCGCTTGCGCGGAAGGGAAACGAACGAAGGACCGGCGCGCGCCCGCCGTCCCGATGCCACCCGCTCCGCGCAACGGACGCATCGGCCTGTGCGCGCGGTCGCAGTCGTGTTCGCCCCGCTTGCCGAATACTGGCGACGATTCCGGGGAAACCAGCCACCACGATGACACGCCGAGCCTTCACGGTCCGTCCGACCGCGTTCCGTACCCGTACCCCACTGGCATTGCGGCGAGGCCGCGGGTCGCCCCCCGCGGAACCGGCGAGCTCCGCACCATCCGCCGAATCGCAGCGGGCCGCCGTGCGCGAACGCCATCGGCGCCTGTACGGCCTGCGCGGCGGTGAACGCGGTACGCTCGCCGGCGCTCCGGAGCGCGAATCCGCGACGGGTGGCCAGGTCGCCCAGGACATGAGCGAACCGCGCCTGCTGACCCTGCCGGCGCCGCCGTTCGCGGTGAGGATGCTGAACCGGCTCAGCTATGGCGCCACCGCGACCACCGTGGCCGAGTTCAACGCACTGGGCGACAACGATCGCCAGCGCCTGGCCAACTACGTCGACTGGCAACTGGACTGGGAGGCCATCGACGATGGCGCGGTGGAGAACCGGCTCGCCGCCGCGGGCTACACCACCCTGGGCAAGTCGCTGGCGCAGCTGTGGGCGGATCATGTGGCCGCCGATCCCGACTATGCCATCCGCATGCGGCCGGCCAACGAGGTGCAGCGCGCGGCCTTCGTGCGCGCGGTGCATTCGCGTCGCCAGCTGCGTGAACTGGTGGTCAACTTCTGGCACGACCATTTCAACGTGCTGGTCACCGAATTCAGCGCCGGCCCGCTGTTCCCGCATTACACCCGCGACGTGATCCGCGCGCATGCCAAGGGCAATTTCCGTGCCCTGCTGGAAGCCGTCGCCACCAGCACCTCGATGCTGTACTTTCTGGACAACATCAACAACTCGCGCTCCGGTCCCAACGAGAACTGGGCACGCGAACTGCTGGAACTGCACACGCTGGGCGCCGAGAACTACCTGGGTTTCACCGATCCTTTCGAGGTGCCGCCCTGCCCGGAGGATCCGTCCTATCCGATCGGCTACACGGACATCGACGTGTACGAAACCGCCGCGGCCTTCACCGGCTGGTCGGCGAAGAATGGGCACTGGGAGTTTCCCGCCGAGAACGACGGCACCTTCGTCTACCGGCAGTCCTGGCACGACGCCGGGCCGAAGTTCCTGCTGGGGCGGATGCTGTACCCGGAGCAGCCGGCGATGAAGGACGGGCGCGACGTGCTGGATCGCCTGGCCAGCCATCCGCGGGTGGCGAAGTTCATCTGCCGCAAGCTGATCCGGCGCTTCGTCACCGACACGCCGCGACAGGCGCTGGTCGACAGCGCAGCCGCGCTGTTCCGGGCCAACTGGCAACGCCCGGATCAGATCGAAATCGTGCTGCGCCACATCCTCAACTCCGATGACTTCATCAACGGCTGGGGCTGGAAGAATCGCCGCCCGTTCGAGGCCACCGTGGCGGCGATGCGCGCCCTGGGGCACGACTGGACCTTGCGGCTCGATCACGAGAAGAGCGACGAATTCATGTGGCGGATGGGGTTCACCGGCCACCTGCCCTACAACTGGGCCGCGCCCAACGGTTATCCGGACACCGGCCTGGCCTGGTCCGGCGCCAACTCGCTGGCGATGACCTGGAAGCTGCTCAACTGGCTGACCGAGACCAGCGACGGTGGAGTGCCACTGAGTCCGATCCTGGCCGCCACGCGCGCCGGCGTGCCGGCGGCGCAATGGACCGCCAATACGTTGGTGACGTTCTGGTGCAACCGCCTGCTGGGTTACCAGCCCGAGGCGGCGCGCCGACAGACGCTGGTCGGCTTCATGGCGCAGAACGGTGATCCGGCCAGCTACGTGATCACCGACACCGATGCCTGGGCGGTGAACGATCTGAAGCGCCACTACAACCATCAGCGCCTGCGCAGCCTGGTCTCGCTGATCCTGATGTCCCCCGAATTCATGGCCCGCTGAGGTGACCGCATGAGCCGATTCACCCTGACCCGCCGTGAATTCGTGAAGGGCTGCTGCGGCGCCGCCGTGGTTGGCGCAGCAGGTTCGATCCTGGCGTTCTCCGAGGACGCCAGCGCGGCCACCAACGCCTACGACACCGTGGTGCACCTGTTCCTGCGCGGCGGCATGGACGGCCTGAACCTGGTCGTGCCGATCAGCGGCGACGACCGCACGTTCTACGAACAGGCGCGGCCGGACCTGTCGATTCCGATCAGCGGCACCTACGCCGCGTTGCCGCTGACCCTGGCCGGCGGCGCCGCCACCGGCTTCGGCCTGCATCCTTCCGCAACCGGCCTGCGCGATCTCTGGAACAGCGGCCACCTGGGCATCGTGCACGCCGCCGGCATGGCCACCTCGGTCACCCGCAGCCATTTCGATGCGCAGTTGTCGATCGATCTCGGCACGCCGGGCAAGTTCGGCACCGGCAGCGGTTGGATGACGCGCGCCTGGGACAGCCGTCCCGCCGGCACGCCGGCGGCAGCCCTGCCCGCGCTGGGCATCGGCACCACCCAGCCGGCCGGACTGCTCGCCTCCACCGCCGCGCTGACCCTGGGCAGTGCGTCGGACTTCCGGCTCAATGCGGGCGCCTACGCCTGGCAGGAACGCCGCCCCGATTCGCCGACCGGTTTTCGCGGCGTCAACGAGACCCTGGCCGATCTGTGGAGCGGTCGCACCGGCCTGCAGCTGAGCGGCCAGCGCGCCGACGCGTCGCTGCGCCTGATCGCCCAGCAGAGCTATGGCTCCCTGCCGGCTGGCTGGCCGACCGGCAACTTCGCGCAACAGCTGTGGACCATCGCCCAGTCAATCCGCTTCAATCTCGGCCTGCGCTACGCCACCCTCGACCTGGGCGGCTGGGATACCCACGAGGGCCAGGGCACCGCCGGCAGTGGCTACCACTACTACCAGAACAAGATCGCCGAACTTTCCTCGGCGTTGCAGGCGTTCTTCAACGAACTCGACGCCGGTGGCGAGATGGCGCGGGTCACGGTGGTCGTGCAGTCCGAGTTCGGCCGCCGGGTGCGCGCGAACGCCAATGGCGGCACCGATCACGGCTACGGCAATCCATTGCTGGTGCTCGGTGGACCGGTCAACGGCCGCCGCTTCTACGGCAGTTGGCCGGGACTCAATCCGGAAACCCTGTCACCCACCTTTGGCGACGTGCCGGTGACCACCGACTATCGGCGGGTGATATCCGAAATCCTGATCCGGCGGATGGGCAACGCCAATCTGTCGCAGGTATTCCCCGGCTACGGCGGCTACGCGCCGCTGGGCATTGTCCAGGGCAGCGACCTGGCGGCCAGCGCGATGGCGATGCAGGCGACCCCGCGCTCGGCGCCTCTGGCGGGCACCCGCGCCGTCGCCGACCACGGTGCATCCGCGTCCGCGCCTGACTGGCAGCGGCGCGGTCGGATCGACCGCTTCCTCACCCGCCGCGAACGCTGACACCACCCGGCAGCATCGCGATCGGCGCCAAGGCTTGCCCCGCGCCGTTGGCGATGACGGACATCGGCCCGTCATCGCCGCGCTTGAGCGTTCGTGACCTGTCCGGCGCTCAGGCCTTGGCCGCGTGCCAGGCCTTGAGCAGTTCGGTTTCCTTGTCGCGGCTGATGCCCGCGCGCAGTTTGGCCTGGCGCTCGGCCGGTTGGCTGCGGAACCAGGCCATCAGGTCGGTGATGGTGTTGGTGAGCGGGCGATAGGTCAGGCCGGCGGCCACCGCGCGCGCGTTGCTGACCGCGCCATAGCCGGCATACGGGCCGCTCTTGGCGGACACCCAGATCGGAAGTTCCTCGACCTTCTGCGCTTCCAGGAATTCCGGCGTCACGTGGGTGTAGGTGGGCTTGCCACCGGTCGCCGACTGGCAGGCCTGCAGCATCGCGTCCATCGGCAGCAATTCCTTCGGGCCGACCGCGTTGAACACGCCATAGGTGCGCGCCTCGGCCAGCCGGATCATCCATTCGCCCAAATCGCGGCCATCGATGACCTGCACCGGATCCTTGCCGTCGCCGGGGACCAGCACCTCGCCGCCCTGGGCGACGCGATGCGGCCAATAGGTGAAGCGGTCGGTCTCGTCGCGCGGGCCGACGATGTAGCCCGGGCGCACGATGGTCACCCGTTCGCCGAACTGCTTGTGCGCCTCGGCTTCGCTGAGCGCCTTGAGCGGGCCGTACAGGCCCTCGATATCGGCGCGCAGCGATTCCTGGGTCTCGGCCATCGCATCCTTGCCCTTGTACTGCGCCAGCGCGTCGGTTTCGCTGATGCCGGGCTTGCTGCCGTCGGCGTACACCGAGATCGTCGAGATGAAGAGATAGTGGCCGACATTGCCCTTCAGCACCTTGCCGGCGTCACGGACCCAGAACGGCAGGCTGGTCGGGTTGTCGATGCAGACATCCCATTTGCGACCTTCCAGCGCCTTCAGGTCGCCGGTATTGCGGTCGCCGTGCAGCTGTTCCACCTCGCCCGGCCATTCCGGCGAGGGGCGCTTGCCGCGATTGAACAGGGTGACCTTGTGGCCGCGCTCCAGCGCGTAGGCGACCTGGAACGGACCGGTGAAACCGGTGCCGCCGAGAATGAGGATGTTCAGTGGCTTGGCGGCCTTGCCGACCTTGCCGGATTGTTGGCCGGCGGCGGCCCAGGCCAGCGAAGGCATCGCGGCGGTGGCGGCGGCAAGCGCACTGAGTTTGAGCAGATCACGGCGGCTGGTCATGGATGGCTCCGGGGTGGTGGTATGGCCGGGGGAAGCCGCACTAATACCACCCACCGCCGCCGCGGCGCGTATGGCGAAAGTCGGGGCTGGTTTGCCGCACCGCGCCATCACACGGGCTGGCGGCGAGCCGCCGCGGGGCCGGACCGGCGTGCGGGCGAGGCGCGGGCAAGCCCCGCGCAAACAAAAAGCGGGCCAAAGCCCGCTTTCTGCTGTCCGTGAAAGGAAGGGACCGGCTTACTCGGCCGGCACGCCTTCGCCTTCCTCGACGGCCTTGATCGACAGGCGGATGCGGCCCTGCTTGTCGACTTCCAGCACCTTGACCTTGACCACGTCGCCTTCCTTCAGCTTGTCGCTGACCTTCTCCACGCGCTCGCTGGAGATCTGCGAGACGTGCACCAGGCCGTCCTTGCCCGGCAGGATGGTGACGAACGCACCGAAATCCATGATCTTGGCGACCTTGCCTTCGTAGATCCGACCCGGCTCGACGTCCGAGGTGATCTGCTCGATGCGGGCCTTGGCGGCCTGGGCGGCGGCGGCATTGACCGAGGCGATGACGATGGTGCCGTCGTCCTGGATATCGATCTGGGTGCCGGTTTCCTTGGTGATGCCCTGGATGGTGGCACCGCCCTTGCCGATCACTTCGCGGATCTTGTCCGGATGGATCTTGATGGTCAGCAGGCGCGGGGCGTAGTCGCTCAGCTCGGCGCGCGGGCTGGTGATGGCCGAGGCCATCTCGCCCAGGATGTGCAGACGGCCGGCCTTGGCCTGCTGCAGCGCCTGCTTCATGATCTCTTCGGTGATGCCCTCGATCTTGATGTCCATCTGCAGCGCGGACACGCCGTCGGCGGTACCGGCCACCTTGAAGTCCATGTCGCCCAGGTGATCTTCGTCACCCAGGATGTCCGACAGCACGACGAAGTTGTCGCCTTCCTTCACCAGGCCCATCGCGATGCCCGCGACCGGTGCCTTCACCGGCACGCCGGCATCCATCAGCGCCAGCGAGCTGCCGCAGACCGAGGCCATCGACGAGGAACCGTTGGATTCGGTGATTTCCGACACCACGCGGATGGTGTACGGAAACTCTTCCAGGGTCGGCATCACCGCCAGCACGCCACGCTTGGCCAGGCGACCATGGCCGATTTCACGGCGCTTGGGCGCGCCGAAACGGCCGCACTC
Source organism: Pseudoxanthomonas sp. 22568 (assembly GCF_052044485.1). NCBI lineage: Bacteria > Pseudomonadati > Pseudomonadota > Gammaproteobacteria > Lysobacterales > Lysobacteraceae > Pseudoxanthomonas > Pseudoxanthomonas sp. 22568. Next base: position 112,307 of record NZ_JBQENC010000010.1, on the reverse strand, counting down.
GCCCACCGAGAACGGAGGGAAGTTGTAGTGGAACAGGAAGTTTTCCTTGTACTCGCCGCTGACCGCGTCGATCACCTGGCCGTCACGGGCGGTGCCGAGGGTGGCGACCACGATCGCCTGGGTCTCGCCACGGGTGAACAGCGAGGAGCCGTGGGTACGCGGCAGCACGCTCACCTTGGAGCTGATCGGGCGGACGGTGTCCAGCGCGCGGCCGTCGATGCGGACCTTGGTGGCCAGCACGGAGTCGCGCATGGTGCGGTATTCCAGCTCGCCGAATTCCTTCGACAGCTCGGCGCCGCTCCAGCCTTCGGCCTCGGCGCGACCGGCCAGGCGCTCCACCACGTCCTTCTTGATCGCGGCGATGGCGTCGCGGCGCTGCAGCTTGTCACGCACCTGGAACGCATCGGCCAACTGGTTGCCGATGGCTTCCTTCAGCGCCGAGATCAGGGCGGTGTTCTTGGCCGGGGCAGTCCATTCGGACGGCTTGGTGCCGGCTTCGACGGTCAGCTCGTTGATCGCGTTGATGACCTTCTGCATCTCGCGATGGCCGAACATCACCGCGCCCAGCATCACGTCCTCGGACAGGATGGCGGCTTCGGATTCGACCATCAGCACCGCGTTGGCGGTACCGGCGACGACCAGCTCCAGCTGCGATTCCTTCAGCTCGCTGGTGGTCGGGTTGAGGATGTACTCGCCGTTCTTGTAGCCGACCTTGGCGGCGCCAATCGGGCCCATGAACGGGGTGCCGGCCAGGGCCAGCGCGGCGGAGGCGCCGATCAGCGCCGGGATGTCACCATCCACTTCCGGGTTCAGCGACATCACCGTGGCGATGATCTGGACCTCGTTCTTGTAATCCTCCGGGAACAGCGGACGGATCGGACGATCGATGAGGCGCGAGATCAACGTTTCCTTCTCGGTCGCACGGCCTTCGCGCTTGAAGAAGCCACCCGGGATGCGGCCGCCGGCGTAGAACTTTTCCTGGTAGTCGACCGTCAGCGGGAAGAAGTCCTGGCCTTCGCGGGCCGACTTGGCGGCGACGGCGGAGACCAGCAGTACGGTGTCGTCCATCTTCACGATGACGGCGCCGCTGGCCTGGCGGGCGATTTCGCCGGTTTCCAGGGTGACGGTGTGCTTGCCGTACTGGAAGGTTTTGGTGATTTTTGCCACGTGGTTTCCTTGAATATTGCCTGTTCGGATTCTGGGCCGCCCGCGGCCCTTGCCGCCGGCGGTTGGCCGGAGTGCCCGGCCGGTGTTCTGGGAGAAAAGCGACGTGCCCTATCGGCACTCAACCGGATTTCCTTCCCTCAAATGCAAACCGCGGCGCATTTCTGCGCCGCGGCGGGGTATTGCATCAACGACGCAGGCCGAGCTTTTCGATCAGGCTCTTGTAGCGCTCGTTGTCTTTCTTCTTCAGATAGTCGAGCAGGCTGCGGCGGCGGTTGACCAGCTGCAGCAGACCGCGACGGCTGTGGTGATCCTTCTTGTGGACCTTGAAGTGGCCGCTGAGCTGCTCGATGCGGGCGGTCAGCAGGGCGACCTGCACTTCCGGCGAACCGGTGTCGGCAGCGCCGCGCTTGTTTTCTTCAATGATCTTCTGGGTATCGATGGACATGTGGTTTCTCTGGAGATGCGAAGCCTGCAGGAACGCCGGGAGATACCGGAGTAGACCGGTGCACCGCGTGGCTCGCCGTGAACGAAAGGAAATGCCGGACAAAACCGGCGGCGTAGTGTAGCCGCCGAGGCCTTTTGAAACAAGGTTTTAATGTTTGGGCCGCGCCGCCGACGGAGCGTTGCGGACCGCCCAGCTGAACAGACGCTGGGGGACCAGCAGCCCCTCGCCGTCGACGCTGCCCAGGCCCAGCACACGTCCCTCGGGCCCGCGCACGGCCACCATTTCCGCCGGTTCACCCTGCCCGCGCAGGCGCTGGCCCATGCCGAAACGGCGCGCGCCGTCGGCGTCCAGGTCGCGCCGGGGGAATCCGGCCAGGCCGGCCTCGACCGGCAGCAGGGCGCCCAGCAGCGCCGCTTCCCCCGTCCCGGCCAGCGCATCCAGCGCCTCCAGGGTGTACATGCGCGGGGCCAGGAACGGCTCGACCCATAGCCGGCGCAGCTCGGCGACGTGGGCGCCGCAGCCCAGCGCCTCGCCCAGGTCGCGCACCAGGCTGCGCACATAGGTGCCGGAACCGCACTCGACCCGCAGCCGGATCCGGTCGCCTTCGGCGGCTAGCACCTCGATGGCATGGACCTCGACCTCGCGCTCGGGCGCCTCGATGGCTTCGCCCCGGCGGGCCTTGGCGTACAACGGCTCGCCGCCCTGCTTGAGCGCCGAGTAGATGGGCGCGCGCTGGCGGATCGACCCGCGCAGCGGTGCCAGGGCGGTCTCCAGATCGGCGGGGGCCAGCGTCGGCACCGGCCGTTCGCGCAGGACCGCGCCGTCGGCGTCGTCAGTATCGGTGGTCACGCCCAGCACCGCGGTGGTCTCGTAGGCCTTGCGCGAGCCCAGCAGCAGGCCGGCGATCTTGGTGGCCTCGCCGAAACACAGCGGCAGCAGTCCGGTGGCGAGCGGGTCCAGGCTGCCGGTGTGCCCGCCCTTCTCCGCGCGGAACAGGCGCCGCGCGGCCTGCAGGGCGGCGTTGGAGCTGAGGCCCTGCGGCTTGTCCAGCAGCAGCAGCCCATCCAGCGGACGGAAGCGAATCTTCGGGGGCATCCCTCTCCGGGTTCCTTTCAGAGTCATCGGGCACGGCCGGCGCCTGCATGGCGGCCGCGACGGCACGATGGTCGGCGGGGCCAGGCCCGCCCAGTATCAACGAAAAATGGCGCCGGCGCGGTGCGCGCCGGGACCGGCCATCAGCCCTGGTCGTCGCCGGAACCGTGTTCCGGCAGGTCGCGCAGCAGCTGGTCGATGCGCTCGCCGCGATCCACCGAATCGTCGTAGTGGAAATGCAGTTCCGGCACGTGGCGCAGCTTTACCCGGCGGGCCAGCTCCATGCGCAGCTCGCGCGCCAGTTCACGCAACCCCTTGATCGCATCCGCCGAACGCTCCGGCAGCAACGCCGTCACGTAGACCTGCGCGTGCGCCATGTCGCGGGTGACCTCGACATCGGACACGCTCACCGACGGCAGCCCGTACTCGCGGACGGCCTCGTGCACCAGCGTGCCCAGCTCGCGGCGGAGCTGTGCGGAGATGCGGTCGGTACGGTGGAAGGATTTGCTGGGCATTGGTACGGGAATCGGGAATGGAGAATCGGGAATCGCGGGCGTGCTGCGGGAGGAACCGGGAGAAGGGAAACCGCCCTGCGATTCCCCATTCCCGATTCCCTATTCCCGTCAGAGCGTCCGCGCCACCTCGATGCGCTCGAAGCACTCGATCTGGTCGCCCGGCTTGATGTCGTTGTACGCCTTCACGCCGATGCCGCATTCGGTGCCGTTGCGGACTTCGTCCACGTTTTCCTTGAAGCGGCGCAGCGATTCCAGTTCGCCTTCGAAGATGACGGTGCTGTCGCGCAGCACGCGGATCGGCTTGTTGCGCTTGACCACGCCCTCCACGACCATGCAGCCGGCGACCGCGCCGAACTTGGAGCTGCGGAACACGTCGCGGACCTCGGCGGTGCCGATGATCTCTTCGCGGATTTCCTTGCCCAGCAGGCCCGAAGCCACCTGCTTCACCTGATCGATCACGTCATAGATGATCGAGAAGTAGCGCAGGTCGACGCCGTTGGCCTCGATGATGCGGCGTGCGGACGCATCGGCACGCACGTTGAAGCCGATGACCGTCGCCTTGGCGGTGACCGCGGCGTTGGCGTCGGATTCGGTGATGCCACCGACGCCGGCGGTGATCACGTTGATGCGGATCAGCTCGTTGGACAGGCCGACCAGCGACTGCTTCAGCGCTTCCACCGAACCCTGCACGTCGGCCTTGATCACCAGGTTCAGCACCTGCTGGCCTTCGCCCTGGCCCATCTGCGCCAGGATGTCCTCCATGCGGTTGCCGGCCTGCTTGACCAGGCGCGATTCGCGGCGCTTGGCGTCGCGCTGCTGCGCCACGTCCTTGGCCAGGCGCTCGTCCTCGACCACCACGAAATCGTCGCCGGCGTCGGGCACGCCCGACAGGCCCAGCACCTGCACCGGAATCGACGGGCCGGCCGAGGCCGGCTGGCCGCCGGTCTCGTCGAACAGCGCGCGCACGCGGCCGTACTGGATGCCGCACACCAGGTAATCGCCCTTCTTCAGGGTGCCCTGCTGCACCAGCACCGTCGCGACCGGGCCGCGGCCCTTGTCCAGCGAGGATTCGATGACCACGCCGCTGGCGCGGCCGTCCTGCACGGCCTTCAGTTCGAGCACTTCGGCCTGCAGCGAAATCGCGTCCAGCAGTTCGTCGATGCCCTGGCCGGTCTTGGCGGAAATCTCGACCATCTGGGTGTCGCCGCCGAAATCCTCGGCGACCACTTCCTCGGCCAGCAGTTCGTTCTTGACCCGCATCGGATCGGCGTCGGACTTGTCGATCTTGTTGACCGCGACGATCAGCGGCACCTTGGCCGCCTTGGCGTGCTGGATGGCTTCCTTGGTCTGCGGCATGACGCCGTCGTCGGCCGCCACCACCAGTACCACGATGTCGGTCAGCTTGGCGCCGCGGGCACGCATCGCGGTGAACGCGGCGTGGCCGGGGGTATCCAGGAAGCTGATGACGCCCTTCGGCGTTTCCACATGGTACGCACCGATGTGCTGGGTGATGCCGCCGGCTTCGCCGGTGGCGACCTTGGTGCGGCGGATGTAGTCCAGCAGCGAGGTCTTGCCGTGGTCGACGTGGCCCATGATGGTGACCACCGGCGGACGCGAGACCTTGTCGCCCTGGTGCTCCTCGGTGTGGGCCAGCAGTTCGCTCTCGGCGTCGTTGCTCTCGGCGCGGATTGCCTTGTGGCCCAGTTCCTCGGTCACCAGCGCGGCGGTGTCGTGATCGATGGTCTGGGTGATGGTCGCCATCACGCCCATCTTGAACATCGCCTTCACCACGTCGCCGCCCTTCAGGGCCAGTTTCTGCGCCAGGTCGGCCACGGTGATGGTTTCACCGATGGCGACCTCGCGCACGACCGGCGCGGTCGGGCGCTCGAAGCCATGCGCGCCGCCGCCACCGCCACGGCTCTGTTCCATCTGCCGGCGCGGCTTGGGTTTGCCGCGCGAGGTGGTGCGGCGTGCGCGCTCGGCGGCGGACAGGTGCAGCTGGCCGGCGAAGCGGCTGGCCGCGTCGTCGTCCTCGATGCCGCTGACCATCGCGTGCGAGCCGCGGGTCTTGTGCTTGTTCGCCGCCGCGGCGGCGCCGTTGCGGTCGTCGACGCGCGGCGGATCCTTGCGAACCACCTGCTTGGGCACGTGGTGTCCACCGGCACGCGCGGGACGCTCCTCGCCGGAAGTTTCGCCGGCGTTGGCGGCGTTGGCTTCGGCCTCGGCGCGCGCGACGGCTTCGGCGGCCGCGCGGGCGGCTTCCTCTTCCTTGCGCTTGCGCTCGAGTTCCTCGGCACGGCGACGATCGTCCTCGGCCAGGCGTTGCTGTTCCTGCAGGTTGCGCTGCTTGGATTCCTCCAGCTTGCGCAGGATCTCGGCGCGCTCGGGATTGGTCTCCGTCTGCGAGGTGGTCGCGACGACGGGCGCGTCGGCCTCGTTCGGCTTCACGTAGGTGCGCTTCTGGCGCACTTCCACGTTCACCGTGGTCTTGCTGCGGCCGGCGGCGACGGTCACTTCCTGCACCTTGCGGCGATTCAGGGTGATCTTCTTCGGCGCGGCGGTCTCGTCCGCCGGCTTCTCGGTCTTGCCGTGGGTACGGCGCAGGAAGCCGAGCAGCTTCATCTTCTCGGTGCTGGTCACGACCTGGTCGGGACCGCTGAACTTCATGCCGGCCTCGGCCAGCTGTTCCAGCAGTTTCTCGACCGGCGTATTGACCAGTTCAGCCAGCTTGCGGATGGTGGTTTGCTGCGACATTCGGATCCTAGTTTCTTTGTAGCGCCCCTCTGCCGTCAGCGAAGGAGCGCCCCATTTCAAGGTTGGGGATTCTAAGCCCTGCGGGTGCCAGGGCGGTGCTCATCGGTGGATCATTCGCCGCGCTCCAGGCGGGCGATCTCCTCGGCTCGGGCGGCCAGGATCAGCGCCGCGGCGCGTCCCTCGTCCATCCCTTCGATGCCAAATTCCACCACTTCGTCGGCGGCCAGGTCCGACAGGTCCTCGCTGGTACGGACGCCATGCGCGGCCAGCGCGTAGGCGGTTTCCTCGTCCATGCCTTCCAGTGCCAGCAGGTCGTCGGCGGGCTGGTTCTCCTCCAGGCCCTCCTCCTCGGCCAGGGCCTCGTTCAGCAGGGCGTCGCGGGCGCGGGCCCGCAGTTCCTCGACGATGTCCTCGTCGAAGCCTTCCACGGCCAGCAGCTCGCCGACCGGCACGTAGGCGATTTCCTCGACCGTGCTGAAGCCCTCGCTGACCAGGATGGCGGCGATTTCCTCGTCCACTTCCAGCTTGTCCATGAACAGCTGGCGGGCCACGGCCTGCTCGGCCTCGGACTTGGCGGCGACCTGGTCCTGGGTCATGACGTTGAGCTGCCAGCCGGTCAGGCGGCTGGCCAGGCGCACGTTCTGGCCGCCCTTGCCGATGGCCTGGGCCAGCCGGTCCTCGGCCACCGCCAGGTCCATCGAGTGCTTTTCCTCGTCGACGATGATCGACTGCACCTCCGCCGGCGCCATCGCGTTGATGACGAAGGTGGCCGGGTTGTCGTTCCACAGCACGATGTCCACGCGCTCGCCGTTGAGCTCGTTCGACACCGCCTGCACGCGCGAACCGCGCATGCCGATGCAGGCGCCGATGGGATCGGTGCGGCTGTCGTGCGCCAGCACCGCGATCTTGGCGCGGTCGCCCGGATCACGCGCGCAGGCCTTGATCTCGACCAGGCCCTGGCCCACTTCCGGCACTTCCAGCTTGAACAGCTCGATCATGAATTCCGGCGCGGCGCGGCTGATGAACAGCTGCGGGCCGCGGGGCTCGGAACGCACGTCGTACAGGTAACCGCGCACGCGGTCGCCGGCGCGCAGCACGTCGCGCGGGATGCCCTTGTCCTTCGGGATGAAGGCTTCGGCGTTGCCGCCCAGGTCCACGTAGATGTTGCCGCGCTCGGCGCGCTTGACCACGCCGGTGACCAGTTCGCCGACGCGGTCCTTCCACGCATCCACCACCTGCTGGCGCTCGGCTTCGCGCACGCGCTGCACGATCACCTGCTTGGCGGCCTGCGCGGCGATGCGCCCGAAGTCCGGGTTCTCGATCTGTTCCTCGATCCAGTCGCCGACCTCGACGCCCTCGGCTTCGTCCACGGCGTCCATCAGGCGGAGCTGGCGATCCGGCGATTCCATCACCACGTCGTCGGCCACCACTTCCCAGCGGCGGAAGGTTTCGTAGCTGCCGTCCTTGTGATCAATCGAAACGCGCACCGACACGTCCTGATCCAGGTAGCGCTTCTTGGCGGCGGACGCCAGCGCGGCTTCGATGGCATCGAAGATCACCTCGCGCGGCACGCCTTTCTCGTTGGCGACCGCATCCACCACCAGCAAAAGTTCCTTACTCATCAGTTCACTCCGCACGCGGCTTGCGAGCCGCCGGCTTGTTGGGTTGTTGCTTGGATTCCTGCTTCGCCGCGCCCTTCTTGCCGGCTGCGGCTCCGCCAGCGGTACCGGCCTTGCGGCCGCCACCCTTGGGTTTTTCGGGGGCCAGGCCCAGGGCCGCCCAATCGGGGACCAGCCTGGCCTTGTCAATATTATCGAACGCCACGGACAACGCCGCGCCGTCGACGGTGAAAACGATCTGCCCGTCCTCGACCCGGGTGATTTCCCCCTGCAGGCGGCGACGCCCGTCCTGGGGCAGCTTCAGCACCACCTTGGCGCTCTCGCCCTGGTGGCGCGCGAACTGCGCCAGGGTGAACAGGGGCCGGTCGACGCCCGGGGAAGACACTTCCAGGGTGTAGTTGCCGGAAATCGGGTCCTCGACGTCCAGTTGCGCCGATACCTCGCGGCTGACCGCCTCGCAGTCGTCGATGTTGACGAAGCGGCTGTCGCGCTCGGCTTCCTGCACGTCGATGTACAGCCGCACGGTGGCGCCGCCGGGCGCGGGCAGATACTCGATGCCCAGCAGCTCGAGCCCGAGCGCCTGCACGGTGGGGGCCAGGAGTTCCGAGATTTGAGTGGCCTTGTCGCTCACGGAATGACCTTTTTGCCAGGTAAAGTCTGGTTGCAGAAAACGACAAGGGGCCCGGTGGGCCCCTTGTCCGATAACGCTGGATTTCGGTGTGAAAGCGGAAGCATGCGCTTTCACGAGCCCGAGCTTCGGACGTGGAAGTCTTGATGACTTCCGCGACCGCAAAGCTTGGTAGCGGGGGCAGGATTTGAACCTGCGACCTTCGGGTTATGAGCCCGACGAGCTGCCAGACTGCTCCACCCCGCAGCAGAAGCGGAATTATGAAGGCTTCCGTGGATTCTTGCAAGCCTTCCCATCAACAAAAACTATCCGTCGCCCGAAAAACATCGGCCGACGGAGGTGAAACGGTTCAGCCGGCGAACGCCTGCTGGCACCACGCCATGATCGGGTTCCAGAAGATGCCCAGCACCAGCAGCGCCAGCGCGTTCACCCCGAACACCACCGGCACCACCCGGTCCTGACGCGCCGGCTGGCGCTCGCCCACCGGCTCGTCGAAGTACATGACCTTGATGACGCGCAGGTAGTAGAACGCGCCGATCACCGCGCAGACCACGCCCAGGATCGCCAGCCAGGTGAAACCGCCCTTCAACGCGGCGCCCAGCACCACCAGCTTGGCCCAGAAGCCGAGGAACGGCGGCACGCCGGCCAGCGAGGCCATCACGCACAGCACCAGTCCGGCCTGCCAGGGGTTGCGGGCGTTCAGGCCCTTGAAGTCGTCGATCTTGTCGGCCTCGAAACCCTGCCGCGACAGCACCACGATGGCGCCGAACGCCGCCGCGGACATGAGCGCGTAGCTGATCGCGTAGAACAGCGCCGCCGAGTAGCCGGTCGCGCCGCCGCCGGCGAAGCCGACCAGCAGGAAGCCCACGTGCGAGACGGTGGAGTACGCCAGCATGCGCTTGAGGTTGGTCTGGGCGATGGCGATCAGGTTGCCGATCACCAGCGATGCCGCGGCCAGGCCGGCCAGCAGCCACTGCCACTGTTCGTTGACCGGACCGACGCCGCTTTCCAGCAGGCGGTAGGCCATGCCGAACGCGGCCAGCTTGGGACCGGAGCTGATGAACAGCGTGATCGGGGTCGGCGCGCCCTGGTAGACGTCCGGCAGCCACATGTGGAACGGTGCCGCGCCCAGCTTGAAGGCCACACCGGCAACCATGAACACCACGCCGGTCAGCAGCAGGGTGCGATCGGTGGCACCCGCGATGGCGGCATGGATGCCGTCCAGGTGCAGCGTGCCGGTGGCGCCGTAGACCAGCGACATGCCGTACAGCAGCAGGCCCGAGGCCAGCGAACCCAGCACGATGTACTTCATCGCCGCTTCCGCCGACAGGCCGTCCTCGCGATTCAGCGCGACCAGCGCGTACGAGCACAGCGCCAGCAGCTCCAGGCCCAGGTAGACCATCACCAGGCTGCCGGCCGACACCATCATCATCATGCCGGCGGTCGCCAGCATCACCAGCACCGGCACTTCGCCCGGATACAGCTTGCGCTCGCGCAGGTACGGCCAGGCGTAGACCAGCGACAGTCCGCTGACCAGCAGGATCGCCAGCTTGGTGACATTGGCCATCACGTCGCGGACGAACATGCCGTTGAACACGGCCCCGCTGCCACCGACGTCGCCGAGGATCATGAAGAACGAGACCGCCAGCGTGGCCAGGGCCAGCAGGTGGGTGATCACCCGCTGGCGGTCACTCAGGAACAGGTCCAGCATCAGCAACGCGAAGGCGCCTGCGATCAGCACGACTTCCGGCAGCAGCGGCAGCAGGTCGGCGGCGGTGGGGAGCATCGACGTGGTCATCATTCTTCCTTACAGCTTGCTGTTGGCGAGCTGCATCGCCAGGTTCGCAATCGACGGTTCCATCAGGTCAACCAGCGGCTTGGGATACACGCCCAGCACCAGCACGCCGATGGCGAACACGCCCAGCACCAGCGCCTCGCGGCCGTTGATGTCCTTGAGCTCGGCCACGTGCGAATTGGCCACTTCGCCGTACATCACCCGCTTGATCAGCCACAGCGTGTAGGCGGCTCCGATGATCAGGGTCAGCGCGGCGAGCAGCGCGATCAGCGGATGCTTCTGGAAGCTGGCCACGATCACCATGAACTCGCCGACGAAACCGCTGGTGCCCGGCAGGCCCGAGTTGGCCATGCCGAACAGCACGAAGAACACCGCGAACCAGGGCATCACGTTGGCGACGCCGCCGTAGTCCTTGATCATGCGGGTATGCATGCGGTCGTACAGCACGCCGACGCAGGAGAACATCGCGCCGGAGACGAAGCCGTGCGAAATCATCTGCACCATCGCGCCCTGCAGGCCCAGGCGGGCGCCGTCCAGGTTGCCGTAGTCGCGGACCAGGCCGAAGGCGATGAAGATGCCCAGGGTGACGAAGCCCATGTGCGAGACCGACGAATACGCGATCAGCTTCTTCATGTCGTCCTGCACCAGCGCCACCAGGCCGACGTAGACCACGCCGATCAGCGACAGCAGGATCACCAGCCAGGCCCACTCGAAGCCGGCGTCCGGCACGATCGGCAGGGTGAAGCGCAGGAAGCCGTAGCCGCCGATCTTCAGCATGATCGCCGCCAGGATCACCGAACCGGCTGTCGGCGCCTCCACGTGCGCGTCCGGCAACCAGGTATGGACCGGGAACATCGGCACCTTGACCGCGAAGGCGATCAGGAAGGCGAAGAACAGCCAGGTCTGCTCCTTGGCGTTCAGCGGCAGCGTGTACAGGTCCGCCAGCTGGAAGCTGCCGCCCTTCAGGTACAGGTAGATCAGGCCGATCAGCATGAACACCGACCCGAGGAAGGTGTACAGGAAGAACTTGATCGAGGCGTAGATGCGGCGCGGGCCGCCCCACACGCCGATGATCAGGAACATCGGGATCAGCATGCCTTCGAAGAAGACATAGAACAGGATGGCGTCCAGCGCGCAGAACACGCCGATCATCAGGCCTTCCAGGAACAGGAACGCCGCCACGTACTGGCTGACCCGCTTCTCCACCGACGACCACGCGCCGATCAGCGCCAGCACGGTGGTCAGCGTGGTCAGCACGATCAGCGCGACCGAGATGCCGTCGACGCCCAGCGCGTACCAGATGTTGAACGCCGGCACCCACGCACGCTTCTCGGCGAACTGCATGCCGGGATTGGCGAAGTCGAAGCCGGTCAGCAGCGGCAGGCTCGCCAGGAAAGTCAGCAGCGCCACGCCCAATGCCACCCAGCGGGCGGCACTGGCGCGACGGTTGCCCAGGGCGAGGACCAGCGCGCCGCCGAGAATCGGCAGCCAGATCAGAATGCTAAGCAAAGGCCAGTTCGACACGAGTGGTATCCGTTAGTTCAGCGCCAGGGCGGTCATTGCCAGAACCGGATGAGCACGGCCAGCAGTGCAATCAGGCCGAGGATCATCGCGAAGGCGTAGTGGTAGAGGAAACCCGACTGGGTACGGCGCAACAGGTTGGCGGCCAGGTCCACGACGCGGGCGCTGCCGTTGACGGCCACGCCATCGATCAGATGGGTGTCGATCGCACGCGAAGCCTTGCCGAGCTTGATGCCGCCGCCGGCCAGGCCGCCGATCCACAGATGGTCGGCCCAGTACTTCTTGTCCAGGATGTTGGCCAGGAATGCGCCGATCGGGCTGTTGCGCATCCGCTCCGGCACGCTCGGCGGCGCCACGATGTACAGCAGGGTCGCCAGGACGAAGCCGGCCAGGGTCAGCCAGAACGGCGCCGCCTTGATGCCATGCAGGGCGAACTCCCACGGACCGTGGAAGGTTTCCTTCAGCTGGCCCACGGTGTCCGCGGCCGGGTTGATGAAATCGATCGCGCCCAGGAAGAACGGCAACTGCTCGTGGTGGCCGCTCCAGTCGGTGCCGAACAGCATCGGACCGATGGTGAAGTAGCCGACCAGGATCGACGGGATCGCCAGCAGGATCAGGGGAACCGTCACCACCCACGGGGATTCGTGCGGCTCGTGCGCGCCGTGGTGGCCGTGATCATCGCCATGATGATCGTCGTGATGCGCATCGGCATGGTGATCGTCATGGCCGTGATCGGCATGGGCCTCGCGGAAGCGCTCCTTGCCGTGGAAGGTCAGGTACAGCAGGCGGAAGCTGTAGAAGCTGGTGACGAACACGCCCAGCAGCACCGCCCAGTAGCCGTAGTTGGCGACCCATTCGCTGGGGCCGCTGATGCCCTGCGCCATCGTGCCCAGTTCGGCCACCTTGTGGGCGAACTCGCCGGCCTGCTCCTGGTGGTGCTTGGCCGCCTCGATGATGGTGTCCTTGGAATAGAAGCCGGACAGGAACGGCGTGCCCACCAGCGCCAGGGTACCGATCAGGCTGGTGATCCAGGTGATCGGCATGTACTTGCGCAGGCCGCCCATCTTGCGCATGTCCTGCTCGTGGTGCATGCCGATGATGACCGAGCCGGCCGCCAGGAACAGCAGTGCCTTGAAGAAGGCGTGGGTCATCAGGTGGAACACCGCCGCCGAATAGGCCGACACGCCCAGCGCCACGGTCATGTAGCCGAGCTGCGACAGGGTGGAGTAAGCGACCACGCGCTTGATGTCGTTCTGCACGATGCCGATCAGGCCGGTGAAGAACGCGGTGGTGGCGCCGATGAACAGCACGAAGTCCAGCGCGGTCTGCGACAGTTCGAACAGCGGCGACATGCGGGCGACCATGAAGATGCCGGCGGTCACCATCGTCGCCGCGTGGATCAGCGCCGAGATCGGGGTCGGGCCTTCCATCGAGTCCGGCAGCCAGACATGCAGCGGCACCTGCGCCGACTTGCCCATCGCGCCGATGAACAGGCAGATGCAGATCAGGGTGGCCATCGACCAGATCACCGGCTGATCCAGCACCTGCCAGGTAAACACGCCCGGGATGCTGATGGCGCCGGACCATACCGGAATCGCCTTGCCCGCCAGCATCGGCGCGTTGGCGAACACCGTCGCGTAATCGAGCGTGCCGAACATGAACAGAACCGCGGCGATGCCCAGCAGGAAGCCGAAGTCGCCCACGCGGTTGACCAGGAACGCCTTGAGGTTGGCGAAGATCGCAGACGGGCGCTTGAACCAGAAGCCGATCAGCAGGTACGACACCAGGCCCACCGCTTCCCAGCCGAAGAACAGCTGCAGGAAGTTGTTGCTCATCACCAGCATCAGCATGCTGAAGGTGAACAGCGAGATGTAGCTGAAGAAGCGCTGGTAACCCGGGTCCTCGGCCATGTAGCCGATGGTGTAGATGTGCACCAGCAGCGAGACGAAGGTGACCACGACCATCATCATCGCGGTCAGCTTGTCGATCATGAAACCGACGTGCGCGCTGTAGTTGCCCACCTCGAAGAAGGTGTAGACGTTCTGGTTGAACGGCGAAGCGCCCTGCCCGACCAGCTGGTACAGCACCCAGCCCGACAGCGCGCAGCTGACGGCCACGCCCAGGATGGTGACGACGTGCGAGCCGGCACGGCCGACCTGGCGGCCGAACAGCCCGGCGATGATGCTGCCCAGCAGCGGCGCCAGCACGATGGCCAGCAGCACGTTCTTGGAAATAGCGACTTCCAGACCTGTCATGGGTGCATCAGCCTTTGAGCGTGTCGACTTCGGCGACGTTGATCGTGCGCCGGGTGCGGAACAGGGTGACCAGGATCGCCAGGCCGATGGCGGCCTCGGCGGCGGCCACGGTCAGGATGAAGAACACGAAGATCTGGCCGGCGGCGTCGCCCAGTTCGCGGGAGAAGGCGACGAAGTTGATGTTCACCGACAGCAGCATCAGCTCGATGGACATCAGCAGCACGATGACGTTCTTGCGGTTGAGGAATATGCCGGCCAGGCTGATGCAGAACAGCACCGCGCCCAGCGCCAGCAGATGACCCAGGGTAATCATGCCTTGCCCTCCCCTTCGGCGGCTTCATCGGCGGATGCGCGGACCGGCTTCTCGGCCGCCATCTTGACCATGCGGATGCGATCGCCGGCCTTGACCCGCGACTGCTCGGACGGATCCTGGTGCTTGGCGCCCGCGCGACGGCGCAGGGTCAGCATCACGGCGGCGACCACGGCCACGGTCAGGATCACCGCGGCGAATTCGAACGGCAGCAGGAATTCGGTGAACAGGCTGCGCGCCAGCCAGGCGGTGTTGGACACGTCGGCCGCGGCGGCGGCGGCGTTGTCCGGGAACGCGGCGGCGGTGCGCGCCTTGACCCCGATCAGGGTCAGCATCTGCACCAGCATGGCGACCGCGACCACCACGCCGACCGGAAGGAACTTCACCCAGCCCTCGCGCATCTTGGCGACGTCGATGTCCAGCATCATCACCACGAACAGGAACAGCACCATCACCGCGCCCACGTAGACGAGGATCAGCGCCACGCCGAGGAACTCGGCCCCGACCAGCAGCCAGATGCAGGCCACCGAGAAGAAGGTCAGGATGAGGCACAGCACGGCGTGCACCGGGTTGCGCACGCTGATCACCGCGCCGGCGGCGACCGCCGCCATGGCGGCGAAGATCCAGAAAGCGATATTTACCCAATCCATCTCTTGGACCTCAGCGGAATGCGGCGTCGGCGGCGCGACGCTCGGCGATTTCGGCTTCCAGCCGATCGCCCAGCGCCAGCAGCTGCGGCTTGGTGACGATGTTCTGGCCGCGCTTGTCGAAGTGGTACTCCAGCACGTGCGTCTCCACGATCGAGTCCACCGGGCAGCTTTCCTCGCAGAAGCCGCAGAAGATGCACTTGAACAGGTCGATGTCGTAGCGGGTGGTGCGGCGGGTGCCGTCCTCGCGCGGGGCCGAGTCGATGGTGATGGCCAGCGCCGGGCAGACCGCCTCGCACAGCTTGCAGGCGATGCAGCGCTCTTCCCCGTTGGGATAGCGGCGCAGCGCGTGCAGACCGCGGAAACGCGGCGACTGCGGGAACTTCTCCATCGGATACATCACGGTGTACTTGGGCTTGAACGCGTATTTCAGCGTCAGCCACAGTCCGCCCAGCAACTCGAGCAGCATCAGGCTCTTGAAGTAATGGATGACCTTGTTCATTGCGTCAGACACCCTTCTCGAACACGCCAAAGAACACCATCACCGCCGTCACCGCGATCCACGCGATGGTCAGCGGAATGAACACCTTCCAGCCCAGCCGCATGATTTGGTCGTAGCGGTAGCGCGGGAAGCTCGCGCGGAACCAGATGTAGGCGCTGGCGAAGAACAGCACCTTCAGCAGCAGCCACGGCCAGCCGCCGGTCCAGATCCAGTTGACCCAGGGCGACACGTCCGCGGTGATCCAGCCCTGCAGCGGGCTGAGCCAGCCACCCAGGAAGAACAGCGCCACCAGGAAACTGACCAGGATCATGTTGGCGTATTCGGCCAGGAAGAACAGCGCGAACGCCGCGCCCGAATACTCGACCATGTGGCCGGCGACGATTTCCGATTCGCCTTCCACCACGTCGAACGGCGAGCGGTTGGTTTCGGCGACGCCGGACACCCAGTACACGATGAACAGCGGGAACAGCGGCAACCAGAACCATTCGAAGAAGCCATTGTTGCCAGCCTGCGCCATCACGATGTCGCTGAGGTTCAGGCTGCCGGCGGCGATCAGCACGCCGACCAGGGCGAAGCCCATCGCGATTTCGTAGCTGACCACCTGCGCGGCCGAGCGCATCGCGCCCAGGAACGCGTACTTCGAGTTGGACGCCCAGCCGGCGATGATGATGCCGTACACGCCCAGCGAGGTCATCGCCAGCAGGTACAGCAGGCCCGCGTTGGCGTTGGACAGCACCAGCTTGGCGTCGAACGGCACCACCGCCCAGGCGGCGAACGCCGGCGCCAGCGTGATCAGCGGGGCGATGATGTACATCGCCTTCTGCGCGCTGCTGGGCTGGATGATTTCCTTGAACAGCAGTTTGAACACGTCGGCGAAGGCCTGGAAGATGCCCATGCCCACGTACATCGGTCCGTGGCGGACGTGCATCCAGCCGATCAGCTTGCGTTCCCAGACCACGTAGAAGGCCACCGCGATGATCACCGGCACGGCGATCACCAGGATCTTCAGCACGATCCACAACGCGACACCGATGTCGCCCAGCGCGAAGAACCACTCGCGGAGCGGTCCGACGGCATTGATCAACAGCTCGTTCATGCGCTCACCACCGTGACACGTCCGGCGCCCAGCGGCGCGGTCGCGCCGTAGCCGCTCTCAATCCACGCGCTGCCCTTGGCCACGCGGGCATCCACCACCACCGGCAGGGTCGCGGTGCCGTTGGCCGAACCGACCTTGGCCATCGCGCCTTCGGCCACGCCGCTCGACTGCGCGTCGGCGGGATTCAGCACGATGCGCGCGCCCGTGTTGAGCGGATGCGCCTGCAATGCCTCGGCCCGCCGGACCGTGCCGTCGGTGCGGTAAATCCCCGCGGTGACCGCCAGTTCCAGGCCCTCGCCCGCCGCGGCGGACGCCGCCGAACGCGCGATGGTCACCGGCGCGGTGCCGGCGATGGCGGCGCGCAGCCCGGCCAGATCGGTGAACTCGAACGACGGCAACTGCAATTCGCCGCCGAGCGCGCGCAACACGCGCCAGCCGTCGCGGGCCTCGCCCGGCAGCTTGCCGGCGGCCTGGGTACGCTGGTCGGTGCCATCCAGGTTGGTCAGGGTGGCTTCGATTTCCGGCAGCGCGCCAATCGGCAGGATCACGTCGGCGACGTCGCGGGTCGACTTGCAGGCGAAATGGCTGAACGCCACCACCTTGGCCGACGATAGCGCGCGCGCGGCGGCCGGCGTATCGGCGAAGTCCAGGCCCGGCTCGATGCCATAGATGACGTAGGCCTTGCGCGGCTCGGCGAACATGCCGGCCACGTCGCGGCGCGACGGCAGCACGCCGTGGCGGGCCAGGCCCACCGCGTTGGCGCCCTGCGGGATGCGGCACAACGAGGCGCCGGTGGCGGCGGCGAATTCGCCGGCGGCCTGGCGCAGCGCCGAAGCCTGCGGATGGTTCTCGGCGATGCCGCCGACAATCAGCACGGCATGGTTGCCGGCCTTGGCGGCCTCGCGCAGGGCGGCTTCGTTGAGCGCGCCGGCCAGCTGCGACGGCGGCACGATGTGCTTGCCGGCGATGCCGAACGCGAAGTCGAAGTCGACCGGGTTGACCACGTGCACCCTGGCGCCCTTGCGCTGGGCCTTGCGGATGCGCTGGTGCAGCAGCGGCAACTCGTGGCGGATGTTGGTGCCGAACAGCACGATGACGTCGGCCTTTTCGATATCCGCCATCGGCAGCGCGAACGGTTCGGCCACGGCGCCATCGGAGAAGTCGCGGTTGTTGATGCGGTGATCGACGTTGCCGCTGCCGAGGCCGGCGGCCAGCTTCGCGAGCAATCCACCCTCCTCGTTCGAGGTCGCCGGATGCACCAGCACGCCCAGTTCGTCGCCGGCGTTGCCGCGCAGGATCTCGGCGGCGGCGGCCAGGCCCTCGGACCAGGACACTTCGCGCCACTCACCATTGACCTTCTGCAACGGCTTGACCGCGCGGTCGTCGCTGTACAGACCCTGGTGCGAATAGCGATCACGATCCGACAGCCAGCATTCGTTGACCGCCTCGTTCTCGCGCGGCACGGTGCGCAGCACCTGGCCTCGGCGAGAATGCACGAACAGGTTGGAACCCATCGCGTCGTGGTAACCGACGGATTCGCGCGCAATCAATTCCCACGGACGGGCGCGGAACTGGAACACCTTGTTGGTCAGCGCGCCCACCGGGCAGACGTCGATGACGTTGCCGGAGATTTCGGTGGTCAGCGGCTTGCCGTCATAAGTGCCGATCTGCAGGTTCTCGCCGCGGTACATGCCGCCCAGTTCGTAGGTACCGGCGACATCCGCGGTGAAGCGCACGCAACGCGTGCACTGGATGCAGCGGGTCATCTCGGTGGCGACCAGCGGGCCGATGTCCTCGTCGGGCACCACGCGCTTGCGCTCCTGGAAGCGGCTCACGGAGCGGCCGTAGCCCAGCGACAGATCCTGCAGTTCGCACTCGCCACCCTGATCGCAGATCGGGCAGTCGAGCGGATGGTTGATCAGCAGGAACTCCATCACGTTGCGCTGCGACTTCAGCGCCTTCTCGCTGCGGGTCTGGATCTTCATGCCGTCCATGACCGGCGTGGCGCAGGCCGGCGCCGGCTTGGGCATCTTCTCGACGTCGACCAGGCACATGCGGCAGTTGGCCGCGATCGGCAGCTTCTCGTGGTAGCAGAAGCGCGGAATCGGAATCCCGGCCTTGTCCGCGGCCTGGATGATCATCGAACCCTTCGGCGCGGCCATCTCGACACCGTCGATGAAGACGGTGACGTGGTCGGGCGGGAGGTTCGGGTTGACGGGCTGCGCACTCATGCGGCCACCTTGCCTTCAATGACCGTGCCGGCGCGCTGGTCGTCGACCAGGAAACGCTTGTTGACGATCGCGTACTCGAATTCGTGCCAGAAGTGGCGCAGGAAACCCTGTACCGGCCACGCCGCGGCTTCGCCGAAGGCGCAGATGGTATGGCCCTCGATCTGGCCGGCGGCGGCCTTCAGCATGTGCAGGTCGTCCAGGGTCGCCTTCTGTTCGGCGATGCGGGTCAGCATGCGGTACATCCAGCCGGTGCCTTCGCGGCACGGCGTGCACTGGCCGCAGCTTTCCTTGAAGTAGAAACGCGCGATGCGCTGGCAGGCGCGCACCATGCAGGCAGTCTCGTCCATCACCACGACCGCGCCCGAACCCAGGCCGGAACCCGCCTTCTGGATGCTGTCGTAGTCCATGGTCAGGCCCATCATGGTCTCGCCCGGCAGTACCGGCATCGAGGAACCACCCGGAATCACCGCCTTGATCTTGTGGCCGTTGCGGATGCCGCCGGCCATTTCCAGCAGTTCGGCGAACGGCGTGCCCAGGCGGATCTCGTAGTTGCCAGGACGCGCGACATGGCCGGAGACCGAGAAGATCTTCGGACCGCCGTTGTTGGGCTTGCCCAGGTTGAGGAACCACTCCGCGCCGTTGCGGATGATCGCCGGCACCGAGGCGTAGGTCTCGGTGTTGTTGATGGTGGTCGGCTTGCCGTACAGGCCGAAGTTGGCCGGGAACGGCGGCTTGAAGCGCGGCTGGCCCTTCTTGCCTTCCAGCGACTCCATCAGCGCGGTCTCTTCGCCGCAGATGTAGGCACCCGCGCCGAGCGCGTTGAAGATGTCGATGTCGATGCCGGAGCCCAGGATGTTCTTGCCCAGCCAGCCGTGCTTGTAGGCTTCGGCGGTGGCCTCTTCCAGGTGCTCGAACGGCTCGTGGTGGAACTCGCCGCGCAGGTAGTTGTAGCCCACGGTGGAACCGGTGGCGTAGCAGGCGATCGCCATGCCCTCGATGACCGCGTGCGGGTTGAAGCGCAGGATGTCGCGATCCTTGGCGGTGCCCGGCTCGGACTCGTCGGAGTTGCAGAGGATGTACTTCTGCATGTCGCCCTTGGGCATGAAGCTCCACTTCAGGCCGGTCGGGAAGCCCGCGCCGCCGCGGCCGCGCAGGCCGGACTGCTTGACCATCTCGACCACATCGGCCGGCGGGATCTTCTCTTCGAGGATCTTGCGCAGCGCGCTGTAGCCGCCGGTCTTCAGGTAGTTCTCGTACGACCACGGCTTGTCGAAATGCAGCGTGGTGTAGACGACCTGGTGCTCCTTCGGCGCCGGGCCCACCGGGCCGTAACCTTCGGATGTGTGCGGATGATGTGCCATGCGCTTACTCCAGCCCGTCCAGCAATTCGTCGACCTTGGCCGGCGTCAGCTTCTCGTGGTAATGGCCGTTGATCACGACCACCGGCGCGCCGCAGCAGGCGGCGACGCATTCTTCTTCCCGCTTCAGGAACACCCGGCCATCGGCGGTGGATTCGCCCAGCTTGCAGCCGAGCTTCTTCTCGGCGTGCTTGACCAGATCCTCGGCGCCGTTGAGCCAGCAGCTGATGTTGGTGCAGAAGGCGACGTTGTTGCGGCCCACCTTCTCGGTCTCGAACATCGAGTAGAAGCTGGCGACCTCGTAGGCCCACACCGGCGGGATGTCCAGGTACTTGGCGACCGCGGCGATCAGCTCGTCGCTCAGCCAGCCGCCGTTCTGCTCCTGCGCGGCGTGCAGACCCTGCAGCACCGCCGAGCGCTTGCGGTCGGGCGGGAACTTGGTCAGCCAATGATCGATATGCGCGCGCGTCTTGTCGCTCAGCGCCACCAGGGGATCGACGTTCTGCGTCGCCTCGAAATTGCCTGTGGCCCTCATCGGTCCACCTCACCGAAAACCAGATCGTAAGTACCAATCATGGCGACCACGTCCGGCAGCATGTGGCCGCGGACGATGGCATCCATGGAAGAAAGATGGGCGAAGCCCGGCGCGCGCAGCTTCACCCGGAACGGCTTGTTGGCGCCGTCGGACACCAGGTAGCAGCCGAATTCGCCCTTGGGCGCTTCCACCGCCGAGTAGGTCTCGCCGGCCGGCACGCAGTAGCCTTCGCTGAACAGCTTGAAGTGATGGATCAGCGCTTCCATGTCGTCCTTCATCTCCTCGCGCGAGGGAGGGGCGACCTTGAAGTTCTTGACCATCACCGGGCCGGGATTGGCCTTCAGCCACTTCACGCACTGGGCGATGATGCGGTTGGATTCGCGCATCTCGGCCACGCGGACCAGGTAACGGTCGTAGCAGTCGCCTTCCACGCCCAGCGGGATGTCGAAATCCACCGCGTCGTACTTGGCGTACGGCTGCTTCTTGCGCAGATCCCAGGCGATGCCCGAACCGCGCAGCATCACGCCGGTCATGCCCCAGGCGCGGGCCTGATCCGGGCTGATCACGCCGATCCCGACGGTGCGCTGCTTCCAGATGCGGTTGTCGGTGAGCAGGGTTTCGTACTCGTCGACGCGCTTGGGGAACTCGCGGGTGAAGTCTTCCAGGAAGTCCAGCATCGACCCGTCGCGCGCGTTGTTCAGGCGCTTCAGCGCCTGGCCCTTGCGCCAGGGCGATTCCTTGTACTTCGGCATCCGGTCCGGCAGGTCGCGGTAGACACCGCCCGGGCGGTAGTAGGTCGCGTGCATGCGCGCGCCGCTGACCGCCTCGTAGCAGTCCATCAGCTCCTCGCGCTCGCGGAAGGCGTACAGCATCACCGCCATCGCACCCAGGTCGAGCGCGTTGGATCCGATCCACATCAGGTGGTTCAGGATGCGGGTGATCTCGTCGAACATCGTGCGGATGTACTGCGCACGTTCCGGCGCCTCGATCCCCATCAGGGTTTCGATGGCGCGCACGTAGGCGTGCTCGTTGCACATCATCGACACGTAGTCCAGGCGATCCATGTAACCGATCGACTGGTTGAACGGCTTGGACTCGGCCAGCTTCTCGGTGCCGCGATGCAGCAGGCCGACGTGCGGGTCGGCGCGCATGATGGTTTCGCCGTCCATTTCCAGGATCAGGCGGAGAACACCGTGCGCCGCGGGATGCTGCGGGCCGAAGTTCATCGTGTAGTTGCGGATCTCCTGCTTGGACTCTTCAGGATTGCTCGCAAACGCGGTGGGGGACTGTTGCGTACTCATCACTTGCTGCCCTCGCCCGCGGCGGCTTCGCCGATCGCGGTCTGGTAGCGCGCGTCGTCGCGGATCACGCGCGGCACGCCGACGCGCGGCTCGACCGAGGTGACCGGCTCGTAGACCACGCGCTTCTTCTCTTCGTCGTAGCGCACTTCGACGTTGCCGATCAGCGGGAAGTCCTTGCGGAACGGATGGCCGACGAAACCGTAGTCGGTCAGGATGCGGCGCAGATCCGGATGGCCTTCGAACACGATGCCGTACAGGTCGAACGCCTCGCGCTCGAACCAGTTGGCGCCCGGCCACAGGTCGGTGACCGAGGCCACCACCGGCAGATCATCGTTCGGCGCGAAGCAGCGCACGCGCAGGCGCTGGTTGTGCTGGTACGACAGCAGGTGCAGGACCACCGCGAAGCGGCGCTCGGGACCGGCGCCGCGCGGTCGCTGTTCCCAGTCGAAGCGGCCCGGGCCAAAGCCCTCGACGCCACGGCTGAACCCTTCGGACGACACGTCCGAGGTATCCCACTCTGCACTGCCGTAGCCCAGGTAGTCGACGCCGCAGACGTCGACCGCCTGCTCGAATCCGAACTCGTCGCGCAGGGCGCGGCAGACCTCATGCCAGGACGCGGACGGCACCTCGAGGGTGACCTCTTCGCGGGTTCCGGCAACCGTGATCACCGCATCGGCGAAGCGCGCGCGCAACCGGTCGGTGAAATTTGCAGCTTGCTCGGCCATGGGGCGTAGCGTGCTCTCGAAAAGGAAAACGGGTGGAACGGGAAGCAGGCCGGCGCGCTCAGCGCGCGATGGTCTGCGTGCGCCAGATCTTCTTCTGCAACTGCAGGATGCCGTAGACCAGCGCTTCGGCGGTCGGCGGGCAGCCCGGCACGTACACGTCGACGGGCACGATGCGGTCGCAGCCGCGCACCACCGAATACGAGTAGTGGTAGTAGCCACCGCCATTGGCGCAGCTGCCCATCGAGATCACCCACTTGGGGTCGGGCATCTGGTCGTAGACCTTGCGCAGCGCCGGGGCCATCTTGTTGACCAGGGTGCCGGCGACGATCATCACGTCCGACTGGCGCGGCGACGGACGGAACACCACGCCGTAGCGGTCCAGGTCCAGGCGCGAGGCGCCGGCGTGCATCATCTCGACCGCGCAGCAGGCCAGGCCGAAGGTCATCGGCCACATCGAGCCGGTGCGCGCCCAGTTCATCAGCGCGTCGACGCTGGTGGTCACGTAGCCCTTTTCCAGCAGCGGGTTGTCGCCTTCCGGCCGCAGGATGTCGTCCACCCGCCCTTCCGGGATCGGGTTGGTCATCAGGCGATCGAGGGTCTGGATCACTCCCATTCGAGCGCTCCCTTCTTCCAAACGTAAATGAAGCCGAGGAACAGCATGCCGACGAACAGGCCCATGGTGACCAGTGCGCGGGCGCCGAGCTCCTGGAAGACCAGGGTCCACGGGACGATAAAAATGATTTCCAGGTCGAAGACGATGAACTGGATGGCAATCAGGTAATAGCGCACGTCGAACTTCATGCGCGCGTCTTCGAAGGCCTCGAAGCCGCATTCGTACGGCGACAGCTTCTGGGCGTCGGGGCGCCGGGGGCCGAGGAAGCGTCCCGCCAGGATCAGCGCGATGCCGATGCCGGTGGCGACGATCAGGAACAACAGGGTCGGCAGATAGTTGGCCAGCACTCGCGTTTCTCTTCTTGTCCTACCTGCCCCGCTCCCGGCCTGCACGCCGGAGCGTGTCGCCTTGGTGGGGCACTGCATTCCGCTGTGGGACCGCGTGGTACGCGCGGTTTGCGCGGGTGCGCAAGGAGCAGCGGTCGAGGTGACTCGGGCCCGGCCGCGGCATCCACCGTGTCCCGCCGCAGGCGGCGGTGACCGATCCGATCCTGGCCCTTCCGCAGTTCGTACCTGGCCTGGAATGGATCGGCGGAATTGTACCGGTTAGTGAACTGACTAGTAAACGTTTACGAAGCTGTACGCGGCGCTTTTCATGGACAAAAGAAAAGCCCGCTTGCGCGGGCTTCGCTTTCCATTGCCGCGGCCGGCCGGCGTGTCGCCGGTTCGCCGCTTCGATTGGTGCCCAAGAGGGGACTCGAACCCCTACAGCTTTCGCCGCTACCACCTCAAGGTAGTGCGTCTACCAATTCCGCCACCTGGGCATTGAAACTCTGCAACCGGTCACCGATTGCGGGCCGGTATTGTAGCCCGGTTCAACCGCCCTGTGACGGTGCTTCCACCGGCGGCAGGGCCTGCTGCGGCTGGCTGCCGGTTTCCGGTGCCTGCGCCGGCGCGGCCGGCACGGTGGTCGGGGCCGGCTGCGGCTGGGTCGCGGGCGCCGCGGGCACCGTGGTCGGCTGCGCGGGGACGGACAGCTCGCCGGCCGCGGGCGCGCCGGCCGCCGGAGCCTGCTGCTGGGTCATCACGCCCAGGTTCTGCTGGGTGGTCGGGCGCGCGCTGTGCGAGGCGTGCCAGGCCATGAACAGGGTGATGCCGAAGAAGGCGATCGCCAGCCACTTGGTGCTCTTGGACAGGAAGTTGGAGGCGCCGCGCGCGCCGAACACCGTGCCGGAGGCACCGGCGCCGAAGCCGGACCCGGCCTGCGCGCCCGAACCGCGCTGCATCAGCACCAGCGCGATGATCGCGATGGCGATCAGCACGTAGACCACATTGAGGATCAGCATCATTTCGAATTCGTCCCGAAACAGGTTGGAAGGCCCGGCCACGGCCGGACCCGCGGGGGATCAGCCCCGCTCCGCCGCCGCTTTCGCGATGGCGAGAAAATCGCGCGCCACCAACGACGCACCACCCACCAGCCCTCCATCGACATCGGGCTGCGCGAACAGTTCCGCGGCGTTGTCGGGCTTGACGCTGCCGCCATACAGGATGGGCAGCGAATCGGCGATTCTAGCATCGCGTCCGGCCACTTCGCCACGGATGAATGCATGAACGGCCTGGGCCTGGGCCGGGCTGGCATTGCGGCCGGTACCGATGGCCCAGACCGGTTCATAGGCCACGATGGCCCGTTCGAACGCCTCCACCCCGGCGGCGTCCAGGACCGCCCGCAACTGCGCGCCGACCACGGCCTCGGTCTGCCCCGCGTCGCGCTGCGCCAGGCTTTCGCCCAGGCAAAGTACCGGCACCAGGCCGGCGTTGCGCGCGGCGATGAACTTGCGCGCGACCAGTTCGTTGTCCTCGTGGTGGTACTGGCGGCGTTCGGAATGGCCGACCAAGCCATGGGTGGCACCGACATCGACCAGCATCGAGGCGGAGACCTCGCCGGTATACGCGCCCTTCTCGTTGCTGCTCACGTCCTGCGAACCCAGCGCGAAGCCCTGCGGCGCGTAGTCCTCGACCAGCTCGCCCAGATACGGCAGCGGCGGGAGGATCAGCACGTCCACCCCGGCCAGCGGCAGGCCCGTGGCAATCTCGTCCATCAGCGCATAGGCGAACTGGCGGTCGCCGTGGAGCTTCCAGTTTCCGGCCACGATTTTGCGGCGCATAAGACCAATTCCTGTCCAGTGGGCGCGCAAGGATAGCCGATGTGGGATTTCCGGCAAGCGCGGCCGCACGCATTACCATGCGGCGGAACCCGAGTCTTGGCATCGACAGGAGTCCTCGCATGTCCCCTACGCCTTCCGGCTACGCCCTGATCACCGGCGCCTCCAGCGGCATCGGCGCGGAAATCGCGCGTGAATATGCGCGCCGTGGCGTACCGCTGATCCTCACCGCGCGCCGGCGGGAGCGCCTGGAAGTATTGGCGGCGGAACTGCGCCCGCAGGTGCCGGTGGAAGTGATTGCCGCCGATCTCGCCGCCGCCGATGGCGTGGCCGGCCTGTGCGAGGCCATCCAGGCGCGCGGCCTGGCCGTGCGCGTGCTGGTCAACAACGCGGGCTTCGGCGTGCCCGGCCGCTACCAGAACCGCGAATGGCCGGACCATGCCGCGTTCCTGCAGGTGATGATCCATGCGGTGTGCGAACTGACCTGGCGGCTGCTGCCCTCGCTGCGTGCTTTCCCGGACGGTCGCATCCTCAACGTCGCCTCTTTCGCGGGGCTGATGCCGGGCTCCAACGGCCAGACCCTGTACGCCGCCGCCAAGGCCTTCCTGATCAAGTTCAGCGAGTCGCTGGCGCAGGAAAACGCGGATCGCGGCGTGAAGGTCTGCGCGCTCTGTCCCGGTTTCACCTGGTCGGAATTCCACGACGTCACCGGTACCCGCGTAATGATGGACAAGCTGCCGAAGAAGCTCTGGCTGCAGGCCGACGCGGTGGCGCGCGCCGGCATCGACGGACTGGAGCGCGGACGCGTGATCGTGGTGCCGGGCTGGCGCTACCGCCTGCTGCACGGAGTCACCCGGCACCTGTCGGATCACGTGCGGTTCCGGTTGATGAGCCGGAATTCCTCGCGGATCCGCAAGGCCGATTGAGCTTCGGGAAAATCTTGCGGCGGGCGGAAAATCCGTGGCCGGATAGAAAAAGCTCGCGGCCGGAGGCCGCTCCTACCATCTGTCGCATTCCGCGCGGTAGGAGCGCCGTCCCGGCGCGAGCTTCTTGCCTGAGGGCACCGGATGCCACAGGCGTGGCATCGACGCGTGCTTACTTGAGCTTGATCTCGCGCAGGCGCTCTTCGAGGTAGCCCTGCGCGGTGATCGCCTCGGGATAGCGCTTGGGATTGTCGGTGCTGATCGTCGAGGGCAACACGTCGATCAGGAAATCGGGATTCGGATGCAGGAAGAACGGCACCGAATAGCGCGGCTTGCGCGCCTCCTCGCCCGGCGGGTTCACCACCCGATGGGTGGTGGATGGATACACGTGGTTGGTCAGGCGCTGCAGCATGTCGCCGATGTTGACCACGATGGTGTCCGCGTCGGAGGTGAACGGCACCCACTCGCCCTGCTGGGACTTCACTTCCAGGCCGGCGGCGCTGGCGCCGACCAGCAGCGTGATCAGGTTGATGTCCTCGTGCGCGCCGGCCCGTACGTTGGGAATGTCGTCGGCGGTGATCGGCGGATAGTGGATCGGCCGCAGGATCGAATTGCCGGAGTTGGTCTTGTCGGCGAAATAGTCCTCCGCCAGCCCGATGTGCAGCGCCAGCGCCGACAGCACCCGCGCGCCCAGCTTGTCCAGCGCGTCGTAGAGGCCATAGCCGTGCTCGCGGAATCCGGGCACTTCGTCCGGCCACAGGTTCGGCGGCATCACCTCGCGATACTTCGAGTCATCGGGAATCTCGCGGCCGATGTGCCAGAACTCCTTCAGATCGAAATGCTTGGAGTCCTTCGCGGTCTCCACGCCGAACGGCGTGTAGCCACGCGCGCCGCCGCTGCCCGGCACGTGGTACTTGCGCTTGGTCTCTTCCGGCAGTGCGAAGAAGCGCTTGAACACGTCATAGGCGGCGTCGATGTCGGCCTGCGGGATGCCGTGGTTGCGGATGCCGGCAAATCCCCATTCGCGGTAGGCGGCGCCCAGCTCGGCGACGAAGGCCTCGCGGTCGGTGTCGAAACGGGTGATGTCCAGGGTGGGAATACGGGAACTCATTCACTTGCTCCAGGAGGGCGCGGCGGCGTCATTCCAGCCGACCGGCGCCAGGATTGCATTGATCGGCCTCAAGCGGCCGCGGCGCGCACGGCCTCGGCCAGCTTCTCCAGCGTGGCCTGCATCAGCGCGTCGTCGTCGGCCTCGACGGTCACCCGCACCACCGGCTCGGTGCCGGACGGGCGCAGGAAGGCGCGGCCGCGGCCGGACACCGCCGCCTGCGCCTCGGCCAGCGCGGCCTGCACGCTCGCGGCCTCGGCCGGACGCCCGCCGTTGGCCAGCTTCACGTTGATGGTCTTCTGCGGCACCTTGGACAGGCCGGCCAGCGCCTGGCGCAGCGACTGCCCACCGCTCTTGAGCACTTCCAGCACCTGCAGCGCGCTGACGATGGCGTCGCCGGTGGTCGCGCGATCCAGGCACAGCAAGTGGCCCGAGGTTTCGCCGCCCAGCACGCCGCCGCCCTCGACCAGGCCCTGGTGGACATAGCGATCGCCGACCTTGACCCGCAGGAACGGCACCTGGCGCTCGGCCAGCGCGCGCTCCAGGCCGTAGTTGGTCATCAGCGTGCCGACCACCGCGCCCTTCAGCCGCCCGCTCCGCTGCCAGGCCGTGGCCAGGACGTACAGCAGATCATCGCCGTCGACCGGATTGCCCTGGTCGTCGGCCATCAGCACGCGATCGCCGTCGCCGTCGAAGGCGATGCCCAGATCCGCGCCGGTCTCGCGCACCTTGCGGGCGAGATTGTCGATATGCATCGAGCCGACGCCGTCGTTGATGTTCACGCCGTTCGGCTCGGCGCCGATGGCGACAACCTCCGCTCCCAGCTCGCGGAACAGCAGCGGCGCGATGTGATAGGTCGCGCCATGCGCGCAGTCCAGCACGATCTTCAGGCCCCGCAGATCGAAGCCGCGCGGCACGCTGGCCTTGCAGAACTCGATGTAGCGGCCGACCACGTCACGGCTGCGGATCGCCTTGCCCAGCTTTTCCGACTCGACGGTGACGAAGTCGCCATCCAGCGCGGCCTCGATCGCCGCCTCGGTGGCGTCGTCCAGCTTCTCGCCTTCGGCCGAGAAGAACTTGATGCCGTTGTCGTAGTGCGGGTTGTGCGAAGCGCTGATGACGATGCCCGCGTCGGCGCCGAGGGTACGCGACAGGAACGCCACCGCCGGGGTCGGCATCGGCCCCA
This sequence comes from Pseudoxanthomonas sp. 22568, assembly GCF_052044485.1. Classification (NCBI taxonomy): domain Bacteria; kingdom Pseudomonadati; phylum Pseudomonadota; class Gammaproteobacteria; order Lysobacterales; family Lysobacteraceae; genus Pseudoxanthomonas; species Pseudoxanthomonas sp. 22568. Next base: position 83,820 of record NZ_JBQENC010000010.1, on the reverse strand, counting down.
TCAGCTGCACGTCGGCGCCGGCGGCGACCAGCCCGGCTTCCAGCGCGGCTTCGAACATGTAGCCGGAAATGCGGGTGTCCTTGCCGATCACCACGGTCGGGCGCCGCCCGGTGTTCTCGGACAGTACGCGACCCAGCGCGTTGCCCAGGCGCAGGACGAAATCGGCCGAGATCGGGCCCTGCCCGACCCGCCCGCGGATGCCGTCGGTACCAAAATACTTGCGACTCATCGGAGTGCCTCCTTGCTCAAGCGATGACTTCGGTTTCTTGCGGCCGCGGCTGGTTCAGCAGCAGCGCCAGCAGATCGCCCAGGCGATCGCGCATTTCCCGGCGATCGCAGATCTGGTCGATGGCGCCGTGCTCCAGCAGGAATTCGGCGCGCTGGAAACCTTCCGGCAGCGTTTCGCGCACGGTCTGCTCGATCACGCGCGGACCGGCGAAGCCGATCAACGCTTCCGGCTCGGCGATGTTGATGTCGCCCAGCATCGCGAACGAGGCCGAGGCGCCACCGAAGGTGGGATGGGTGCTGACCGAGATGTAGGGGATGCCCTGCTCGCGCAGGCGCGCCAGCGCGGCCGAGGTCTTGGCCATCTGCATCAGCGAGAACAGGCTTTCCTGCATGCGCATGCCGCCGCTGGCGGCGAACGACACCAGCGGCACGCGGTCGGCCAGGGCGCGTTCGGCGGCACGGGCGAACTTCTCGCCGCTGACCGAACCCATCGAACCGCCCATGAAGGCGAAGTCCATGGCGCAGGCCACCAGCGGACGCTGCTTCAGGGTGCCTTTCATCGCCACCAGCGAGTCATGCTCGCCGGTCGCCTTCTGCGCCGCCTTGAAGCGGTCGGAATACTTCTTCTGGTCGCGGAACTTCAGCACGTCGACCGGCGCCAGCCCGGTGCTGATTTCCTCGATGCTGCCCGGGTCGAACAGCGCCTGCAGGCGCGCGCGGGCGCGGATGGACATGTGGAAGCCGCACTTGGGGCAGACCTCCAGGTTTTCTTCCAGTTCCGGGCGGTAGAGCACCGCGCCGCAGCGGTCGCACTTCTCCCACAGCCCTTCGGGCACACTGCGTTTGCTTTTGGCGCCACCGCCCTCGGTGCGGATGCCCGACGGCATCAGTTTGCTGAGCCAGCTCATGCGTTATCGACAATCCCGTTCAGGGGCCCATCCCGCGGATGGGCAGACGGGTCAGTTTAGCAGGCCGTCCAAGGCCGCCCCTCACCCCGGAGGGGTACGGGCTCAGGGCTGGTCCAGGGCGTGCCGGATGTAGCGCCGCGCGATAAATCGCCCGGCGTAGGCGCGATAAATCACTAGCGGCTCGGGTTGCAGGGGGCGCAAGGAAATTGCGTCTCCTGCATTGTACCGGCTAGGCCGCCGACAGCGGCCGCCGGCTGAACGCCGGCTCCCACGTCGCCACCGCCTCCTCCTGCTCGACCCGAGTCACCCGGCCATCGGCCGCCTCGGCGACGACCTGACCCAGCAGCCGGACGCCCATCGGCCCCAACTCCCGCCGCCATAGGGATGCCGCGTCGTCGTCAGGGCGCACATGGCACCAGTCCTGCGCCGCGATCGGGCCGGCATCCGCCCGGTCGGTCATCCAGTACGCCGTCCCGCCGGTCACCGGCTCCCGCATGTGGATGACCCATCGGACCGCATCGCGGCCTCGGTGACGCGGCAGCAGGCTCGGGTGGTAGCCCAGCGCCCCCAGCCTTGCCCGCTGGCGGGCACGCCGGGTAATGAAGCAATGGGCATGCGCCGCGACCAGCAGGTCGACACCTTCGGGCACCCACGCCGCCGCCAGCGACGCGCCGGGGTCGCCGGTCGGAATGCCGGCGGCCACTGCCGCCGTCGCCAGCCGGTCGCCGACTGGCGCCGCTACGGCCGCCACCTCGTGGCCTTGGCTGAGCAACATCGCCAACACCTCCGTGCCCAGCCATTTCTGGCCGATCACCATGACGCGCATCAGGCGGCCTCCCCTAGGTAGCGGAAGCCCTGGACGGCGCGGAAGTGACCGCCGAAGCCGGAACCGATGGCAGACATCCGACCGCGTTCCACTGCCTTGCGCAGCTGCATCACGGACCGAGCACGGTTCTCCCCGACCAGCATGGCGCTTACCTGCGTCCAACGGGGGTCACGGCGCAGGGCGGCGCACAGGCCGGGGTGGCTGGTATGGAACAGCGTGGGGACGCGAATGCCGTGCCGGTTCTTGCCGGTCCGCCAGCGCTCGCAGACGGCCGCCAGAAAGCGAAGGCCGATGCCGGCGCCCTGCCACTCAGGCATCACCACCAGACGGCACGCGCGGGCCTCTCGCAGGCCCGGACGGGTGGACACGGCCACATGCGCAACCAGCTGGTCCTCCACCGTGGCGACGTAGTAAGTCGCAGCGATCATCGCCGGCAACCTCAGATAGTGATGCGGCTCAAACGCCGGCCACAGCCGCCGGTCCGCTTCCCGAACGTCGAAAGTGATCGGCGGCCGTCGCCGAAGACGCCTCCCGGCTTTCGCCCGCTCGAACTTCCCGGAAGCCGTGTCCAGAATCCAATCCGGTTCCACCCAATCGAGGATGTCGTAGTGGCAGGACAGGAGCACCGCCTGCCCGGCGCCGCGCCGCCAACTCTTGGCGAACGCCATCGCGCCGACGCGCGCGATTTGCCGGTCCACCACGCTGCTGAACTCATCGACCACCGCACGGGCGGGCCGTTCCGCTATCAGCCGGGCCAAGTCGGCACGGAAGCGCTCGCCGTTGGAGAGCACGTCATACGGCCGCAGCCACGCCGGCACCGAGCCGAGGCCGACCGCCGACAGCGCCGCCGGCACCGTGTCAAAGTCGCCGCCGGGGGCGATGGCATCGACGATCGGCGCGCCCTTCGGCCAGCGCGGCGCCCACATGGCGCGCGGGCCGAACAGTTGCCGCCCGAGGCTGGTCTTGCCTGAGCCGGACGGGCCGACGATGACGCCCACGGACCAGTCCGGATCATCGATGGTCAGGTCGACCTCGAGGTCGAACCGGGCGCCGCTCTCGCAGTTGAAAAGCGACTTCACGCGCGCCGCGCGGTAGCTGTCGAACTCGGCGCAGGAATGGCTAACGGCCAGCTTCATACGGTCACCACGCGCAGCTTGTTGAACCCGGCGCGCTTGAGGCGCTCGAAAGCCCGCTGCTGGGCCTGTTCGTCATCACAGACGACGACGATGCCGAACTGCTGTTTGTACCGGTAGCCATTGCGACCCGGCGTCTTGCCGGCGGCGCGCGGCGCCGGCCCCTTCTTGCTCGATTGCTTCACGATCTCAGCCTTTGCGATGGGGGAAGGCCAGACTTGTCCTGCTCTCGCGAGAGCAGCAGGGTCTAGGCCAAAGCCACGCGGCTGAATCGCGTGTGTTGCGGCGGCGGGCCGGCAGTTGCCGCTGTCGTCCCGTCGCCCTGTTTCTTACGGGTGACTCAGGTTGTTTGCCACCTGCGAATTCGCGCCGCAGACCATCACACCACGCACATAAGCCTTATAGCCGGGGCCGTTGCCGAGCACCGGGTTGGCGAGGTTCTGCGCGAGCATGTTGTGCCGGATGATGTTGTTGTCCGCCGCGTAGCTCTCGGCCGCGTAGACGAACGGCGCATCCGGTGTGTCGCCGCCGCCGAATTGGCAGAAGTTGCACGCGGTGCTGCCGGCGACGCCCAGGCTGGTCGGCATGTTCTCCAGCCGTGCCGTGTGCGTCCCGGTGACGATGGCGTACCAGTCGCCGGCCGCGTCGCCGTTGCTGATAAAGCAGTTCCAGACCTCGCCCACTTCCAGCCAGAGCGGGTCGTTGGTGGTGAGGACCATCTTGCCGCCGGACGCCACGATCGAGGCGATGGTGTTGGGATTGCCCACCATCTGATAGGTGAAGGTGTTGGCGTCCACCACGGTTGGGGAGAAATAGCCGTTGTAGTCGTTCGGCGCGCCGTTGTAGCAGTGAATGAGCTGACCGGTCTGCACCGTGTGCCCGGCGCGAGTCACCGTCACCGTGGTGCCGCTGCGGGTCACGGTGGTGGGTGCTTCCTCGCGCGTGTCGGCCGGATACTCGACGATGCCGTAATTCTGCGTCCGGCCGCCGTGGTTGATCAGGCGCGGCGGGTTCACCTCGGTCCCGTTCTTCGCGTCCATGTTCAGCGGCACCGAGCCGGCCTGGGGAATGTCGGTGCAGGTGTTGCCCTCCACGATGCACCAGCGGGCGCCGTTGAGCGCGATCCCGTTGTAACCGTTGCCCGGAACGCCGTCAGTTACCGTCAGGCCATTGGACTCGCAGGTATTCCCGTTGATGCGGTGGAACTTGCCGATGACCGCGATCCCGTCGCGGCCGTTGAAAGCGCAGGTGTTGCCCTCGATGATGCAGCCCGCGTTCTCCTGAACGCTGCTGTTGGCAGGGAACGCTTCCAGAACCGCGATGCCGGCACCGAAACTGTCCATCACCCGGTTTCCCCGGATGATGTGCCGGCCGCCTTTGTTGCCGGCGGTGTAGTCGGCCGTGATGCCGTGAATGTTGGAGCCGCCGCCGGCCGCGTACCCGGCATGGACGATGGCATTATCCGCGACGATATTGGTGTGACCGTTGTGCAACCAGATAGCGGAATAGCCGCTATCGACGATCGTGTTGCCGCTGATCTCGCTCAGCGAGCAGCCGGCAACGCGGATGGCCTGATAGCCGGCAGAGTGCGCATACGTGCCCGGATAGATCTTGTTGTTGCGGCAGGCCACGTTCCAGCTGTCGATGAGCAGGATCGCGTAGTAGCCGCTATCGGTAATCACGTTTCCGGAAACGGTGATGTGGCTGGAACCGTCCACCATCGGGCCGCCGCCGTCGATCTGGTAGATGCCGTTGGCATAGCAGCGGTTGTTGATGAACTCGCCGCCCCGGCTAAAAACGAAATAGTTGGTCTCGTAGTAGGAGCCGGTGAACTCGCAGTTCTGGATCAGAAATCCCTCGACGCCACAGAAGCTAACGCCTTCGCCGGACTGTTCAACGAGATTGCCGTTGAATTTTAGGTCATGAACGACGATGTTCCGGTCGACCACGGTCTTCGGCAGGCCGATCGCGCCGCGATTGACCATCATATGCGTGGTCGCGAAGTCGCCACGCCCGTCCGTGGTGCCAGGACTCGGCAAGGTGTCGATCAGCTTGATCTCGCTGCGGCTGCCAACGCCGAAAATCCGCACGTTCGACGGCACCAGCAGGCCGGCGTAGTTACGCCGGTTCGAGGACAACGTGACCCACAGGTGGCTCGTCTCCACCGGCTTGATCATGTAGGTGCCGGCGGGAAAGAAGAGCGAGCCGCCGCCGCGCTGATGGAGCTCGTCCAATGCCTGCTGGATCGCCGCCGTGTCGTCGGTCTGACCGTCACCGCGCGCGCCGTAGACCTTGACGTTGATGACGCCTTCGTCCCGAAGGTGGCGCGGATCCATGTTGCCGTTCTCGTCCAGGCCGGGAACGCCACCCGGCGCTCCCACCACGACACGCACGTCCCGCCCGCCCTGATCGCCAGCCAGGGAGGTGTTGGACGGGTTGATCGTTTGCGGCAGATTCCGGATGTAGTCCGACATGCATCAGTCCTCGGTGGGCGCGACCATCACCGGCCACGAAATTTCATGGGGGAATCCCGCCTGCTGCGGGACTGCCCGCAGCGCCTTCCGATACTCGACCCATGCCGCACGTTCGGCCTCGGGCATCGGATAGTCGGGCAGCATCCGCGCGTCGCTGGCCTTGAGCAGGTTGTCGCGGCGGCGGCGGGCGAACTTTGCCAGTTCCTCGGCATCGGCGGCCCAGCCATCTTGCAGGGCTGGGCGGCCGCCGGCACCGATGCCGATCACCTTGCCCTCGGCTTGACCTCGTTGCAGCAGCTGGTGCTCGGCGGCGGTGATCTCGATGGCGTCATCGGGAATGTCGCGGTGGACGCCTTCGATCAGGAAACCGCGCAAGGAGGGAGAGTAAAAGTGCTTCATATGGTCAGACTCCGAGGGCGAAGAATTCACAGCCGTGCCAGCCGGTGCCGACCACGTCTGGCGTGGACATCGCCTGGATCATGGCGCGGAAGAAAGCGCGATCCTTGATGTAGAGCTCGGCGTAGTTGTCGCTCACGATGGTGGCGTTGAAGTTGATGTCCGTGAGCCAGACGCCGAAGCACTGTGCGGGGAAGGTGATCGGGAAGGAAATCGGCGGCGTCGCGCCTTCCTCTTGGAACGCCTGATACGTGCCCCATTGCATGATCAGGCCGTTGGGCAGCTTGCACCACCCATTCGCTGCCAGCGACTTGCCCGGATCCAGCGCGGCGGCAAGGCCGGCAATATCGGCGATGCCAAAGTTGTGCGTGTGGCCGGTGTTGGACTTACCAGCGAGCGCAGCAACAAGGTCCGCTTGGTTGGCGAGATTGCCGGAAATGCCACCCCACACCAACGGCGCGCCGCCGGTAGCGATCAGCGTAAGGATCGCCGCTACCACCTGCCCACGGTTCGCCTTCGACGGATTGATGCCGGCGGCCGCGAGGATCGCCATGAGCTCTTCCTGCACCATGTTGAACCAGTCCATGCCGGGAATGGTGGCCGGCTGGCCGGTCTGCGGATTGCCTTCGGTGAAGTAGCCCGGCGTGCCGGCGGCAGCAGGCGCACTCAGGGTCTGGGCTGCGGTGGGAACATCGATTCGGAACATGATCGGCCTCGGTTACGAGTTGAGGAGGATGTAGCCGCCGTCGTTGAGCAGAATCGGCGTGCCGTCGTTGAGCAGGAGGTAGGACTCGCGGCCGGTGTAGATGAAGATCAGCACCGAGTGCGCGGGCTTCAGTTCGTTGAGCCGGCATTCCAGGGACTGGTTTCCCCAGCGCGACAGCGGCTCGGCGACCGAGCTCTGTCCCACGGTCCAGAAGGTTTGAGTGACATTGGGCGCGATGACGGCCCAGACGTGCGCCCAACGCCCGTCGTTGATGGGTTCGTTGACCGCGCTATGGCCGACGCGGAACGGGTGATATTCCTGAATCTCGATCGCGTAGCCGAGTGCCTTTGCGATCTCGATGAAGTAGGCCGGCGTCTGGCCGCCCACGGCGTTGAGTTTGCTGACCAGATCCTGCCGGCGACCGAGCAGCGTCGGCCGCAGTTCGCCACTGCAATTATCCGGCAGGCCGGCGGTGCGCTCCCAATCCGGCAGCAGTTCCAGCGTGGTGCGCGGGTCCGCTTCGTCCATGACGGACTCGGCGCGCGCTTCGATGCGCGCGAACTCCTGCGCCAGACCTTCGAGCACACGCGACAACAACGCGCCGGGCGCGCGCGTCCATGCCTTGCCCAGCGGGAGCAAGGCTTGCAGCTGGCGCAGGTAGTCGCGGCCCGTCATACCCACGTAATCAGCCCGAGGACGGGAATCTGCGCAGGACCGGGCTGCACGTCCGCCGAGGGGATCTGCAGATCGTGGTCTTGCTCGCCGGCAGCCAGCGAGATCGCCTCGCGGATGTGGGTCAACGGCAGCCGGACACCGGGCGCGCCCACGCGGCGGTAAAGGTCCGCCAGTTCGGCCTGGACAGCGGCGCGCACGGCGGGCGTGTCCGGCCGCACCGAAAGACGCATGGCCACCGGCATCGGCTGCGGTGCCACGACGTAGACCTCGGCGGTTACCGGGCGGCGTTCCATGATGTAGGCGCGCACCGTCGCGATCTCGCCGGCATCCGGAATAAAATTGCCGTCGCCGTCACGCACGAAGAGCACGCCCACCGTGCCCGGCCCTTGCCACAGCGGGCGACACCATGCGCGCGTCACGCCCGGAATCTGTTTCGCCCAGGTCTCATAGTCGTAAGCCGCGCCGCCCTGCGGTGGGCGCTGGATCCGGTTGAGCAGGTTGGCGCGCAGGGATTCGTCGGATTCCAGATCGCTACCGCCGCCCAGGCCACCGGTTGCGACCTTGGCCGTGGCAGATACGCCGATGATCTGCGCGGCGACTGCGAGTGACACATTGGCGTCGGTGTTGCCGGCTGCGCCCGGCTCAACCGCTGAAACAGGCACCACGGCCTGCCCGACAGCAATGACCGCCTCGGCGGTGGTCGCGAACTCCGCGCCATCCGCCCGCATCATCCGCGTGTCCGCCGGAATCGCGATACCGTTGGTGCCAGTGAACACCACCGAGCCGGTCGCGGGTGCTGCTGGCCGGCGCCCGACGCCCCACACGCTGGCCCAACGGGCAAGGAACTCACCCTCAGCAAGGTCCGGAATGACCTGTCGTGCGAGCCAGCTGATGAAGCCATAGAGGCCGTGTGCAACGCCGGCAACGGCGCGACCGATGACGCCCAGGTTGCTCCGACGGGGAATGGCGTTGCCGCCGGTCACCCGCGAGGAAATATCCGCGAGGACGCGCTCGACGAGCTCTTTCAGGGTGGGGCGGGAAAAGGCCATCTCAGGAATTCCAGAAGGTTTCAAAGCGGTACACGACGGGGCCGCCGATCGCGCGCTCGATCGTCACGGCATAGGCCACGACCTCCGCGCGTGGAAACTCGGCCTGCACGGTGACCGACCGGGCAATGCCGTCCTCGACGAGCCAACGTAGGGATTGCTCCGCATAGCGCCGCAGCCGTTCGAGGACGGACGGCAGCTGCTTCTCGCGCGACAGCAGCCACAGCTTGGAACCGACGTGGTCGCCTTCCTGGTCGGCGTAGTCATCGCCCCACCAGCCCCGGCGGTTGGCCGAACCGTCCGGCACAACGTCGTCGCGGTCGGCAAGCCGATCGGTGAAGAGGCTCAGCACGACCGCCGTTTCGAGGCCGTCGTCGCTTTCCAGATCACCGCCTGCCAGCAACCAGTCGCAGGACTGCTCCTCGCCGACGAACACCGTCCGAATGTCCATCAGGTCATCCTCGGCAAAGGCTGCGGCGTCGCGCCGTGGGTATGCTGGTTGTAGGTCTCGCGCTGCTCCTGCATGGATCCGTTCTTGTCGCTCACGTCGCCATCGCAGGTAATTTGCCCATTGACGTGCAAGTTGCCCAGGAACTCGGCTTCCGGAGCGTCCACGCGTAGCCGCGTGCCGGCTTTCACCTCAACGATGCGCCCACGCTTGAGCAAGACGTAGTCGCCTTCGTCGGTATAGAGCGCGACTTCACCCGGTTTCAGATCGCGCTTCCGGTAGCGCCGGTCGTCGGTGGCCACCACCACCATGTGGGAGCGCGACCCGCCCACCGCTACGGCGATTGCCTCGGCGCCATCGCGCGGCACGCTGGTGAATCCATACTCCTGGAATCGCTCCACACTGGCGCGCGCTTCGTCGTCCAGCATCGTTACCTGATTGCCCTGGACTTTCAGGGCGTCGTCGACCAGCCGGATCACCGCGCGGCTGATCATCAGACGGACCTTGCTCATCATCGGAAAACGTCCTCCGCGTCGTCCGACTTGCGGCCACGGCGGGCGGGCGCCTTGCGCTTCGCCGGCATTTCAATCATCGAGTAAGCCTCGCGCGGGGTAAGCACCATCTGGCAGCGCTGGCCGCCTTCATCCAGCAGGTACTCGACATCACGAATCAGTAGTTCCCGATCAATCCGTAGCACCTCGTCATAGACCTGCGCGAGCGTGTTCTTCCGCCATACGCCCCCGGCGTGCTTCCAGCCCTGCACGGTGCATTCGATGGTCAGACCGCGCGCCGCGCGCACGGTTGCCTCCCATTTCGCGCGGCGCTGGAAGCCGGCAATGTCGCCCTGGTCTTCGTCAATGACGATCAGCGGGCGGTGCCGAGTGATACCGGCGTCCGCCGCCCTCGCCCTGACGGCCGCGGCCGCTTCGCCGTAGGCGTCATCGGTGCCGGCCATCTGTCCCTTCACGATGTATTCGCTGAACCGGTCGCCCTGATCGTTGCGGCTGCGCATGGAAAGCACGTTGTCACCCGTGCGTAGGGCGGTGGGAACCTTCGTGGTGCCCGGCTTGCCAATCACGAGGGCGCCTTGCCCGTCGCTGGTCAGGAGCACGCCCCGCTGCCGGGAAGCGCGTTCCAGCGTGCTAAAGACCGTTTCGCCCGGCTCAATTGTCCACACCGGGAACGGCGCACCGATGTCGCCCTCGACGATGACGCGGATGTTGAAGGGCTTGACCAGATCGCGGGCGATGACGTCCAGACGGGCATTGCGCCATTCCCCTTTCGCATGGACCGCCGAGCAGTCCACGAGGTCGGCGGTGCTGTCCCGGCCGGTCACGCTCAGGTCGTGCGCGTGCCCATCGTGGCCGTGGTCGATGGAATCGACATAGCCGGTGATGATGGCCTCGCCATCGATGCGCAGCCGGGCGAAGGCGCCCTCGGGGATGACCAAGGGGCTGCTCTGTTCCGGCCAGCGCTCCGACAACCCGAGCGTGTACTGGCCGGACATATCTTCCAGGCTGGTGCTGGCTTGAACGCTCTTCCAGCCGCCGAAGGCGGTTCCGCCGATGTCCAGTGTGATCTCAGCCATCGACCAGCACCTCCAGCGTCACGCCGCCCGGCACGAAGCCCGGATGACGAATGCGGTTGCGCTCGGCCAGTTCCAGATCGCGGCCGGAATCCTGATACAGGGTCCACGCCAGCACGACCGCCGGCATCGTCGCCGGCATCGGGTACGACGCCACGCGGGCCAGATTCGCCCCACGCGCGTCCAGGTCGCGCACGACCGCAGCGCGCAGGTCGGACAGCGCGTGATACAGCGCGTCCTCCTGCGTGACTTCGGCGATCGCGTCGATCTGGTCCGTGATGGCGTCGCGCAGGGTCACGGCCTGGTTGTAGTCGGTGAAGACGGTCCGGGACAGCGCAACGGCGGCCTCAGCCACGGCGGCACCGCGCATCAGTTCGAGCATCGTGTCCCGGTTGCGCGCCTGCGCCCGCGTGCTGGGCGTGGTGGGCGGGACGAAGGTCTGCCCGGCCTGGAAGCCTCCGAGCGTCTGTAGCGCGCGCGTGGCGTCTCTGGCGGGCAATGCAAGCCGCAGCGAGCGGACGATGCCGATCACGCTTTCGGCCATCGCCAGAGGCGCGCGCAGCTTCCCGGCCAATCCCGAATTGAGCGAGGAAACCAGCGCCAGCACGTCGCCCCGGTCGATGGCCTGGGCGATCGGCGCGACGACGGCGCGTACCTCCGACAGCCAGTCCTGCGCCCTCAGCAGCGCGTCATCGCTTGCCCATGCCGGCAGGCCACTCAGGTCGAAGATCGACGCGAAGCGCTCGCGTAGCGTTTCCTGCGCGTCCTCGGCGCGCTCTTCCACAACGTCCGCCGTTGCGGCCTGCGCGCTGGGGAATCGGGCATCCCCGGTTTCCACACATGAAAACTGAATCCGGCAGCAGCCACCCTCTGCGGTGCTGGTCTCGATGTCCACGCCGTAGCTGATGCTCACCTGCATCTCGCCGTACTGCGGGTGAACCAGTTTTCCGCTGCCGGCTTCCTCGACGGCCGCGATCAGCGCATCCCGGCGCTCCATGTAATCGGAGCCAACGATGATGGCGCGGATCTGGAGCTCGCGCGCGCGGCGGCCGAGATCTTCGACGAACGGCACGTCGCGGAAGGGGAACTCGTGCAGGACGGTTCTGCGCCCGAAGGTCGCGCGCTCGTCGAGCACCTCGAATGGAACGCCCCGGAACGACGCCGGCAGCAGCTGGTCGCGCCACGCCATTACGAGTCACCCATCACGCGGCCGCGCCGATAGCGCCGGCTCGGCCCGCTGGTTCCGGAAGTGCGCACATTGCCGACGCCGGAAGCGCCGCCAACGGATACCGAAACGCGGTCATCGCGGACATTGATGTTCAGGTCGACCTTTCCCTGCTGCGCCTGGAACTGGCGGAAGAAATCGGTGGTGGCGGAGATCCCGGCGCCACGGTTCACGCGATCACCCAGCCAGCCCCGAAAGCCTCCCGGCATGGGGCCACGGCCCTGCTGCGCGGCTGCGGCTTCGGCGCCGGCATTGCCGCCGTACATGGCGAACGCGAGCGGCACGGTGGCCACGGTGGCGAACCTGCCCAGGCCGGTCGCGGCGCCGGCCAAGCGGCGGCGCAACAAGCCACCGACCGTGGTCGTGGCGCGTCCGCCGGCAGCGGTGGTGCCGCCGGCCACGATCGGGGACATGCCGCCGCCCGCGCCGCCGCCGAACACGCCGGGCGCGGCGCCGACGACAAACACGGGTGTAGCGGCACCCACGTTCTCCAGGGCTTGGCCCATCGCCACGCCGGTTCCCAGCGTCGCGGCGCCGCCGGACAGGCGGCCGAGCAAGCCCTTGCCCAGCCGCCCGCCGGCATAGAGCGCGGCGAGGCTGATGCCGCCAGCCAGGGCCATCTCACCGCCGGACATTTCCAGCCCGCCCTTTTCCTTACTGCGCAGCGCCCAGTCGGTCAACCGGGTGAATGCGTTGTTGATCGGCTTGGCGAAGCGATCGGCGGCTTCGATCAGGTTGGCCTTGAGCCGACCCGAAGCACTGACCGCATTGTTGATGGCGTTCGGCAAGTCGCGCTCGATGGTGCCGGTCGCGCCGCGAATGTCGGCGGTGAAGGTGCTGATCTTGGACAGCGCGCTACCACTGAGCAGAGCGCGCAGACCTTTGATCGTGTCCAGGTCCGCATTACCGAAAGCACGGGAAAGGAAGCCCTCGCGCTGGGCGTCGGTCTTCATCCCATCCATGATCTTTTTCATGTCGGCCAGAATCACCAGCGGATCACGCCGGCCGCCGGCATTGTCGAAAAATCGCACGCCGGTCGCCTTCTGCGCGTCCTTCATGTATTTGGCATTGGTGAACAGCCGCAGCGTGCTATCGGCCAGCGTCGCCAAGCGCTCGGGCTGGCGCTCGATCATGGAAAGCCCTTCGATGAAGGCGAGCGTCGACTCGAACCCGAAACCCGCGCCCCGCGCGTTCATGCCCACGCGGGAAAAGATGCTGCCGAGGTTCTCCAGTTCGGCATTGCCCTTGCGGCCGGCGACGGTCATCTTGTCGAGCAGTTCCAGCGCTTTGCCCGGCTTGGCGAGATCGAAGTCGAAGGCGGTCGACGCGACGCCCAGGGCGCCGGCAAGCGTGTCCGCTTGCGCGCCGGTCACCGCCATTGCCTTGCCGACGCCATTGATGGTCGAGCGCGCTTCATCCCACCGCATGCCCGATGCGATGAGGACATCGACACCCGCCTGGAGATCGGCGACGGCTTCGCCGGTCCCCTGCGCCAGCTGGTGAAGTTCCCCACGCAATCCGGCGATCTGCCCCTTCGTTGCATCGGCGGTTTGCCCCGTCCGCGCCAGGGCTTGATCCATCCGCGCCGACCGCCGCAGTTCGTTGGCAAAGGAGACGCCGGCCCCGATGCCTGCCAGCTTTCCGGTGGTGGAAGCCATGAATCCGCGAAGTTCGGCGAATTCCCGCTTTACACCGGCAACGAAGCCGCGCGTGTCCGCACGGCTTCGGCTCAATCCTTCGGACCACTTGCGCGAGTCCAGTTGCAGGCGGGCGGCGAGAGTCAGATTGCTATTCATCGGGCGTCAGAATCTCGACGTAACTTTGGAATTCGGCCAACGGGAGGGCGCGGATTGTTTCTCGGCTCCAGCCGGTGTACTTGGCGATCAGCAGCTCGGCTCGGTGGAGCGTTTCTAGGCGGGCTGCTCGCCTTCCCCCAGGTTTTCGGCCTCATCCCGCTTGTCCAGGAGCAAGCGCAGATCGCCGGGGTGCAGCTTGCCCAGCATGGACAGCGTGAACGGCCCCTCGAAACTCCCGATCCGCACCAGCTGCCGCACGGCCAGCGACGTGCGGAACGTGATGAACCGGGTCGAATCGGGGCAATCCACTTCCGCCTCGAAATAGTCCGACGCGGTAGGGGCGCGAAGCACGAATTCCTTATGCACCGTTTCGCCGACCTTGAGGCCGCGCTTGAAAGTGCCGCTGACGCGGATGTCTTCGCCGGACATCAGCCGATCTCCTCTGCGGCCGGGCCCTCGAACACGAAGCGCGCGGTGCCGGCGCCAGAGTCCACGACGGGCGTCTCGACGGACCACGCATTCCGGATGGACCAGTTCTGGCCGGTATCGGCCTCGAAGGTGATGGTGGCGTCTTCGACGTGCAGGTCTTCGACGCGCGTGCCGCCCTTGATGGAGACGGTGCATTCCAGGCGGGACTGTTTTTCGGCCTCGGTGAAACCAAGGACGGCATTGGCGCCGACCTGCGACGTGCGGGTCGTACCGCCGATGTCCAGCGTTGCGCCCGGCATCGTTTCGAGCGTCACGCCGCCCATCTTGATCTTCGCCTTGCCGAGGCGCTTCAGGGGATTTGCCATTGTGGACTCCGTTACTTGATGAACTGGATGAGGCCGGCGAAGGTGCGCAGCTGGTTGACCAGATCCGGCGGGATGAGGGCGTCGACACGATCGCGATCGGCCGCGTTCCGCTCGACGACGAGATCCGCCTTGAACTGGTCGAAGTTCTCGACCAGCCCTTCGGCCTCCAACTCGCGGAACAGATGGATCAGTTCCCCACGGATGAGGCTGGGCGTGGCGACCGCCTGACCCGGCGCGAACGCCGTTCCATCATTCGCCAGCTTGTGACGCGGGAACCGCTGCGCGATGCGGGTACGGATCGCGAGGCGGATGTACGCCAGCGTGCGCACCGTTTCGATGTTCAGATAGGACTCGTCGGGATTGCCCGTCGCGTCCTCCTGGTAGGTGGTGATCAGGCGTTCGACCCGGACCATGCCGCCGGCATCGAGCGTGTGCGTGCTGATGCCATCGAAGAGCAGCAGGTTGCGCTCGGCCTCGTCGAAGCGGTCCGCGATGGCGGCCGGCAGCAGGCCGGGCAGCGCGAGCGTTTGGCGCGGACGCGCCGGATCAGTCTCGGTGGCGTCCACGGCCGCCGTGGTGGCCGCCCACAGCCAGGGCGGGCTCGGCGACTTGCCGGCGCCCATGATGGTCAGGTGCGGGCTGTTGCGGGAGTCGCCCAAGGTCACCAGCGCGGCATGGGTGCCGGTCGCGCCCACGAAGGCATGTCCCTCCTTCTGCGCCATCGGCCCCCAACGCCGCGCCAGTTCGGCCTCCATTGCGGCCAGATTCGTGGCATCGGTGAAGCCCAGGGCGATCGTGTGGTACTGCTCGTCCGCCATCGCGGCAATCGCGGCAGTGATGTCCGGATTGCCTGCGCCGCCCCCCATCGCGGCGATGGTCAGGCCGAGCCCGGTCGGCAGGGATTCACCGACGTTGTAGCTATGGCGCACGTCGATGGAGTTGCCGATGACGCCCTTGTGCCGGGCAGTCAGGGTGACGGCGCTACCGACCACGGCCGCCGTCACCGGCAGCTGCGTCACGGCGTTGATAGCTGCGCCGATCGCGGTTGCAATGCTGGCGGTGGTGGCGCCGGCCGCGACGCCCACCTGGATGCGCGTGCCGGCGACGTAGAGCGCCAGAACGCCGGAGGCGGTCGGGGCGTTTGCGACGGTGATCGTACCCGTCGCCGCGACACCGGCCTCGAGGTCGTCCAGCGCGATCACAGTCAGATCCAGACGACGATTGACGGCCTTAACCGCCGCCACCATCGCGGCGGCCTGCGAGCCGCGGCCGAATGCTTCCTCGGCCGCTGCCGTCGACAGGATCGGCGTGGGCACGTTCGCCGCCACCACGCCGACCGCGAGGCGCATGCCGATGATCAGCATCTTGTGCTGGACGATCGGAAGACCGCGCGAGGCTTGGCTGTTGTCGAATTCCAGGTACTGGCCCGGCGTGCGCAGGTTCAGGGGAATCAGGTTGAATGAAATCACTTCTCGGTCTCCTGCGTGGTGGGCTTGGTGGTCTTGGCCTTCGGCGGTGCGCCTTCGGCCACGTCACCGTCATCAATGCGGCGCTGCCAGTAGGCGTCGCGCGCGACCTCTTCACCTTCCGGGGGCAGCGGGCGCCGGGTTTCCGGATTGATGACGCGGAGGCCGCGTGCGGGAATGAGGTACAGCCGGATTTGTGCCATCGGTTACTGCTCCAGGTTGGTGATGTCCGACGCCAGAACCCGGCCATCCTTCGGCGCGGGATCGATGTCGTCGTGGAAGGTGCGGAAGGTGCCCAGGTCGGGTTGTTCCCCGTTCTCTGGTGTCACGAACATGGGCAGGGAAAACTCGACGCCATAGATGGAAGCGCCTTGCTTCTCCACCCCATCGGTAAACAGGTTCTTGATGCTGCGGAGTTTCATCTGTCCATGACCCGGCACGTCGTGGTCGTGCAGCAGCGTGGTCAACACCTCGACGATCTCGTAGGCGCCGATCTCCCGCTGATCGCCGTGCCGCCGAGCGAGCTCGCCGCCGGCATGGGTGGTCACGGCAGTGAATCCCCACTGGCCCTCGATCACCGGCCGGCCCTGCTCGTCGAACGACGGATCGGCGTCACCGCCTCCGAACACGACGAACACGCCCGGCGCTTGCCGCAGAATGCGGCGGAAGGTGTCATCGTCCCAATCCGCCGGTAGGCTCTCGACCGCGCGCACCCTACGCGCGAAACGCGCCTTTATGAGCGCGACGAAATAGTCCTCGACTTCGCGGATGCTCATCCGGTGAAGTCCCCCAGCGTGCGGCGATCGAACACGGTCGGACCGGAACTGAATTCCGGAAGGTCCGTGCCGGTCGGCGTCTGGCCGCCCGGATCCACGCCGATGCTCACTTCGTCGGCGGCGACCTTCGTCAGAAAGTCCAGGCCAGCCTTGTATCGCCGCACCACGTCATCCGTGGCGCGGTCGTCGTACAGGTGATAACGGGCAATGTCGCACGCTACGCGCTTGAGCACGGTCGGCACGGTCGGAAGCGGCAGCTGGAACCGCTTTGCCAGATAGGCGTCGATCTCCGCGTCAGCATCAGCCAGCTTCGCGGCCACCACCGGCACGTTGATCGTGCCGGTGTTGTCGCGATCGCTCAGCTGGATGACCTCGGTTTCACCGAAGCGCTCGACCAGGTCGTTTTGCGTGGCGTAAGGCATCGTGGCCGCCGATTACTCGATGAAGGTTCCGGACGCCGGGTCGAACGGCGACACGTCGAACTCACGGAACTCGACCGGCTTGATGACGCCCTCGCGCAGGTAAGGCGTCAGCGCCTCCAGCGCATCCGGGTTCCCGATGATGTTCATGCCGGGCTTCATCACCACGCCCTGGTACTTGAACGGTGTCACCACGTCGAAGATCGGACGCTCCCCCAGATTCGGCGGCCGCTTGGCGTCATCGAAGGGATTGCGCGACTCCGTGGCCGTGCCCCCGCCGAGGGCTTCCTGCGCTCCCTGGCCGCCCTCGGCGTTGGTGCCGCCGCCGGCATCCTTTTCGGCATCGGCGGCGTCGCTCGCGGTGGTATTCGTTGCGCCGGCATTGGCCTCGGCGGCGGCGGCCTGCATTCCTTGGCCGCCGCCGAGTTCCGCACTTCCTTCGCTGGCGTTGGTGTTGGTGTTGTCGGCGGCGTCGGCCGGCGGTTGGCTGGCGGTCGCCTGAGTGGCGCCCTGGTTGTCTTTTGCCTGCGGCGCGGCGGGCGCGCGGCTGGCGGCATTCGTGCGGTTCCGGGACATGCGGTGCTCCTGGGAAAAGTTGGGGCGACGCGGCTAGGCCGCGCCGCCCCGGTGGTGCCGGATAGCCGGCGGCGTGACGATGCGGCGGATTAGGCCGGCGGCGCGCCCGCGCCCTGGATCAGATAGCCGGCGGTCATACCGGAGAGGACCGGGGTCTGGTCGCTGGCCACCGGATAGACCCACGAACGCGTGCCGCGATCGTTGTAGGGCTCTTCGACCGAAGGCATGCCTTCGATGAGGTAGCTGTAGCCGTAGCTCGGCTCTTCCATGTTGCCCATGCCATCGCCGGAACCCTGCGCGACGTAGGCAACGACCACGTCATCGCCCCACACGTTGCTGAACGCATCGTTCGGGCCGGTCGCGGCCTTCGCGCCGCCCACCACGATGTTCTCGACGTCCCACAGCGCCTTGAGGAGTTCGATGGTCACCGAGTCGCGCGAGGTGTGCTTGATGCGGTCGATGATCTTCGGATTCAGCTTGCAGGCATTGAACGCGGAGCGGGAAAGCAGAACGGTGTTGCCCTCGATGCCGATGCTGTCGCCGATCGCTTCCATGCCCAGCTGGACGTCCTTGTTCGGATCGCTGGTGTCGCTCTTCCAGCGGTCACCAGCCAGCAGCGCCACCTTGTGGTCGTTGTCGTACTTGGTCGCATCACGCGCGATCTGGGCGCAGTCATACTCGTGCCCGAGTTCCATCGCGGCGAGCACCACGTTGACCGCGCGCGAGCCCAGGTTGATGCCGGGCACCGCGTCGGCATCCTTCAGGTGCTCCCACGGGACTTGGCCCTCCAACGCGGACGGGGTGATGGCGTAGGGCTCACCCGCATAGCCCAGATTGATGCGCTTGACGGTCGAGCCGGGGGCGCGCTTGGCGTTGTAGAGGCGGAACGCCTCCTTGCCGAAGGTCAGCACCTTGCCGCCGTAGGCGGTGACGGGAGCGCGCGGGAACAGCGAATAGCCCACGTTGCCGGGGCGGCGGTAGCCGCGCGCGTGCTCCGACAGAATCGGATCGACGACGCGGACCTGGGCGGAATTCTGAGACATGCGGTTTTCCTTGGATGATTGGGATCAGGTAGTGCGGTACTGCGTTGGGAGTCGGCGCGTCAGTTCTGGATGAGCAGGACTTCGATGCGGTCGCCATCGGCGGAGGCCGCCTGGAGCGCTCGCGCGACGGTGATGCCTGCGTTCTTGGTGACCGCCTTACCGGCCGCGCCAACTTCGATGGCGGCTCCCTTCGCAATGGCGCCGCCGGCCGTGACGATGGCGGTGCCGATGGCATTGACGGTGAAGATCTGGCCGATGGCCGCGTCGGTTTCGGAGGCGCCCAGGGCGTTGCCGGCGGGAGCGGCCGGCGCGCCGGCAGCAGATACGAAACGCTCCTGCAGGACGGCAGCGGTGGCGGCGATGGACAGGGCGAGCAGCGTGGTTTTCTGAGTCATGGGTTCGTTCTCTTGGGCGCGATGGCCGTGGTGTGTGGATTAGCCGCCGACCGCCTGGACTGCATCCAGCCAGGACGTGTTCGGATGTTCCTTCTGGTACGCCTTGGCCTTGGCGTGCAGCTGCGCCTTGTCGGCATGCACGTGCGCGCCGTTCGGTGCCGCGAACTCGACCGATTCCAGGTGCTCGCCGCCGCCGCCGGAGCGTTCGGAAAAGCTGATCTGCGCGGGACGCTCGGAGAGCAATTCCCGCAGCAGGGCGACCGGCGGCTTCTCCACGCGATCGTCCCCTTCGCCGAAGGACACGGACGTATCGGCGGGCTGCAACAGCAGCAGCTCGACGGCGGCCGCCTTTTGCTTGGGAAGCAACTTGCCGTCCTTGACCAGCCCTTCGGCGAACTCGGCCGCCTCAGTGCGGCGCGCGGCGAGCGCATGGGCGGCGATCCGCTGTTCGGCGGCGGCCACGGCATCCTCGCGCTGTTTCAGAGCGGTATCGCGCTCGGCGAAGTCGTTGGGTTCTTTCGACACGGCAGGTTCCTCGGTTGGCTCGGTGAAAGTGGATGCGGAATCGGGCTGGCCGGCTTCGTTCAGCGAATCGATCATCCAGCGCGGCAAGACTTCGTCGGCCTTGTCCAGACCCTTCTCGTCGATCAGCCAGTCGCGGAACCTCTGGAAGAGGTCGGAAGCGGTGCGGAAGCCCCAGCGGCGATCAGACAGCGCGAACTCAACGACGCCGTCGTCGTCTGCGGCGAACTCGTAGTGCTTGAGCCCCTTCACGGCCGGCGGCGTCGCGCCCAGCCAGCCGACATGCTTGAGGTAGAACTTGCCCGGCGTCGGATTGGACGGAGATTCGGGGTGGTAGAAAGAAGCGCTGCGGTTCTTGAAACGGCCGGCGTTGCGCATCTCGTTGAACTGCGGTTCGACCTGTTCTTCCTCGACGTAGAGGGAATCACCCTGGACGACGACGCGGCTCACCCAGCCATAGGCGGGGTCATCGGTCTTCGGGTGCCCGACCACGAGCGGCGCCTGCGACAATTGCGGATCGTAGGACTGCGCGATCGCCTGGAGATCGGCGGCAGAGAAATCGTGGACGTGGCCTTTCGAGTCACGGCGCCGGCCGGCGCGGAAAATCTCGATGAGGCGGGGCTTGTTGGGAACAGCGGCGGGCTTGGTCATGGCCGCCATCTTTTTCGATGTTCGGCCGTGCGTCTTGGAAACGAGTTTCCAGACCCATCGACACGCGCGCGATGTCAGTCGATGGCGGAGATCAACCTAGCACACCAGCAGCGCGCTTTCGTTCGGGCATCAATCGAACAGAAAACGGTGTCTGACACTTCCGCGCCCCGGCGCGGGCGTCGTCGTACCGCAAAGGGGGGTCATCGGCCTCAAATCGCCGCGCGTTTAACGCGCCCCCGGCGCTGCGTGTTGGCGCAGGATGGCGAGGATGCGCGCGCGGTCGTTGTCGGTGAAGCCGAAGATCTCGCGCCGTGGCATGAACATCAGGCGGGCGAACGATTTGACGGCGACCGCCTTCACCGACATGCCGCCTTCCCACCGCGTGCGCCGCATGCGGCGGTGCGCCCGCACGTTGACAATCTTCCGGACCCCGTAATGGTGCGCCTTCGCGTAGATCACGTTCGTGCCAACTTCGGCGTAGGCGGCCCCGGCGCGCCATGTGATGGAGCGGAACAGACGGTTCGTATCCCGCAAGGTCTGGCCGCCTTGCTCCTCAGCACGCCGGCTCGGCCACCAGCGGGAGCCGTCTGGTGCTTCGCCGCGTGCGAACCGCAGCTGCGTGCTGGTCTTCATGAACCGCGCCACGGCGGCCATCGCGCGCGGCGCGTTGCCGTTGGTGGCGATGTCCAGGCGGCGCAGTTCCGCCAGCACCGCCGCATCGTTGATGTCGATGCGCGGCTCCATTACTGGCCCCTGAGCGCGGCTTGCTTGGTGGCCAGCGTCTCGTCTAGATGAGATTTCCGATCGGCGCCGGGGTTGTAGTCCCAGCCCGGATCAATGCCCAGGGGAACCTGCATCACTTCGCCCGTTCGCTTGTTGACCCACTCGCGACGCTTCACCGGAGGCGCCTTGTCCGGCGCCTTGCCCATCGCGTGCAAGTCTTCACCCGACAGCTGGATCACCGAGCACCGGCAATTCCATCCGTTCGGCGGCCGATGTGTACGCCACCACGGATCGTCCCAGCGCAGCGCGATTCCATTCCAGGCGCGGTGCTGCTCCCGCGTCCGGTTGTCGTCGACGGCGTCGTACATGAGGAACGGTGCATCCTCGGCCGTCTGTTCGATCTGCGCCCATTCGCCTGCCGAGTAGGCGGTCATCAGGTTGGTGCGAAAGATGGTTTGAAGTCGGCGCGGGCTGCCCAACTGGACGAGCTCGCGCCGCTGCGTGGCCGGGTCTACCTGTTCCCGCACGCCCCACCATCCTGCCTTGACCAATCGCGGGATGATCGCTTCCTTGAATTGCGCCAGCGTCTGGCCTTCGGCAATGGCCTGATCGACCGCATCACGAACGTCGGCCAGCAGATCCACGTCGGCCATCTTGGCAACCGTAAAGGCCGCCTCATGCTCGACGGTCCAGACGTCTTTCCAGCTGAAACTCGTGCGCAACCCTTTGCGCCGAAAGAAGCGGATGGCCTCCTCCGGTGGCAGGTCGAATCGCGCCTCCACGGCGTTGTGCCGCGCCATGTTCCTATGCCCTCAGCCGGGGAGTCCGGCCGAGCAGATGCGCGGCGAAGCCCGAGCGTGCCAGTGCATCGGCAAGATCAGAATTGGGGGGCGCGTCGGCCAGCTCGAGCACGCGCTCGCGGAACTCGGCCAAGTCCCCGGATTCATCCAGCAGCGTTTGAAGCTCAGTCACACGCGGCTCGATGAAGGTCCGCCAGTCCAATCCCAGGGGCTCGGCGGCATCGATCAGCTGCGAGATTCGATTCTGCGCCTCCTCGCGTTGCAGTTCGGCCTCGACGGGTTCGGCAAACTGCGCGGGCGGCGTGTTGGCATCTTCCGGGACAGGAGGCGGTGCGGCGGCGGGTTTGGCTTCCCAATGATCGCCATAGCGCTCCTTGACGTATTCCAGGCTGGGAATGAAGCCGCAGTCGATCAGCTTCTTGTCGCGCTCGGCCGAACTGTCCAGGTCTTCGGGCTCTTCCAGCATGCGGAACACGCGCGGCGGGTCCGCGCCATCGAAATTGAACATGGTCAGCCAACGGGCCGGGCCGAGATTAAAGCTCTCGCAGACGAGATCGGAGTCGGCCTTGATGATGTCCTGCCGGACCTGCATGTGGACCTCAGCCTGCGACTGGCTGCTGCCGTCTTCCGTGGTCATGGTCTGGCCGAGCGTCGCCTTGGCGATGGCTTCATCCATCGTGTCATGCAGAACCTTGTAGTCGGCCGTTCCGCTGCGGGCGGCTTCGAGGAACTCGGCCTCCATGCCCTTCGGAAGAATGATCCCGCTGTCGGTCTGGATAGCCCGCAGCGCGCCCAGCAGACGCTGTTTTTCTTCAGAGGTCGCGCCCGGCTCGAACTTGCCGACCGCCGTGGGCGCGGCGAACTTCTCCAGGAAGCGCATCCAGAACGCGATCCCGTTGCGCTTGAAGAATGCCGGCCAGTAAAGCCAATGCGCCAAGCCCATGCCGAACGGCTCATCATCGTGATCGGCGCCGGTGGCGAAGTGCCAGAAATACGGCTTCGGGGCCGGCTCGCCATCGTGCATGTGCTGGCGCGTGAGCAGGCGCAGTTCGCCCTCGGGAGTGAAGCTGAAACGGCGGCGGTTGCGAACCTTGATTCCGCTCCACCCCAGCAGTCCGTTGCTGTATTCCCACCGAACCTCCGCGACGCTGTACCCATAGAAGACGCCCCACAGCATCAGATCGGTGACGCGATCCCAGCCCACGGCTTGCAGGTTCTTCCTCAGATGGTCGGCGGCCTTCTTGTCCACGCGCCGATCGCTCGCCGCTTCCACTTGCCACTCTGCGCTCGTAACGGCGTTCCGGCGCTGGAGGAAGGTCGACGCAACTTGCCAGTCGCTCTTTACCTGCTCGTAGACGCGCAGGCCGGCCCCGCGTGTACGCAGGATGCCATCGGACGGCATCAGCAGCGGGCCGGTCATGGCGCGGGTGATATCCCGGCCATCGGCGGTCGAAGCAATCTCTAGCCCGATCTGCGGGCGCTCGATGTTCTCGGTCACGAGAAGAAACCTCCAAAGTCTGTGGACCCGCCGACCGTGCCGAACCCGGTATCCGTATAGCCAATCGCGGATTGCGCAAAGTCACCGGCCATCTGCCGGGAGAGTGCCGGCCCGGTGGACTGATGCTCGATCGGCGCGTACTCCAATCGAGCAACGCTGTTGGCGAGCATGAGGGCGACCGCACCGTCGCCGTGGCGCTTCCCGCCGCTCTTGCTGTTGGTGCGGAGTGTGGGAATCTTCGGCGTGCCCTTGATGACCTGGATGATCCGCAGGTCATCCATCCAGTCGCCGCTCTTGGGAAGCCCGCTCAAGGTGTCGTCCTGCAAGTCCGCTTTCAACTTCGGCATGTGCTCGGCATAGACGCCCTCGGTCATCGCCACCTGTTGAATCCGCGACCCCCACCGCTGCGCGGCGACCTCGCCCAGGTACATGCCGTTGCCGGTGGAATCGTGGGCGCCGGCCCGCAGGCGCGGGAGCCGGTCCCCGACGTAAAACAGAATCTGTCGCTGTTGCTCGAACGGCACGTTTCGGAGCTCGATGACAAACGGCGGACGGCGGCGAAGGTCCTTCTTGTTCTCGACCAGCGGAAGGAAGATGGAAAGGTCGACGTGGCGCGCGAAGTCCCAGCCATAGACAGTGCCCCGGATGGCGCTCGCCATCAGGCTGAGCCGCTCCAGATGCGGGTACACCTCCCGCGTCAGCCAGTCATTGACCTCGGCTTCGCGCAAATGCTGGCCCAGCATCTCGAACCCATCGGGGCATTTCAGTTCCAGCACCGGGGTTTCTTTGTCCATGCGGGATTCGATCAGGGCACGCGACAAGTACGCGCCGCCGCCGTTCTTTGGCACGCAATCCAGTTCCTCCTCGGCGTCCGCGCCATAGGTTTTGTAGATGTCGTCGACAAAGGATTTCTCTGCTTCCTCCGAGTACTCACGGCCGAGGCGCAGGCAGATGCGGCGATAGAGCCCTTCCTTGACGGCCTCTTGAAACGTGACCTTATGGACGCTGCCGTTTCGCTTCCCGCCCCGGATCTCTTCGATGAGTTCGTTGAACTGGTTGTCTGCGCCATCGTGGGTGGAGATGATGCGCACCTTGCCGCCCCAGATTAGGAATGCCAGGGCGGCCTTGATCAGTTCCGGCAAGTCATCGACGAAGGCCGCCTCATCGCCCACAAGCACGCCCTGCCGGCCGCGCAGTTTGCGCGGGCGGCTAGCCAGAGCCGTGATCTTGTGGCCGCTCTCCGGAAACCTGATGGTGAAGGTCTTGATGTGCTTGTCGTCCTCATCCTCATCCCAAAAGCCTTCCTCGAGCGCGCTGGCGGCATGGTTGAACGCCTTTGCCCACATGGCACACGCGCCGATGAATTCCTCGGTCATTTCCTTGTCGGTGCCGAGGTAATAGACATTCTGTCCCCCCGCCGACTTCGCGCTCGCGGCGATCAGCACGTCGTCTGCCGCTTCCGCCCAGGTCAAGCCAGTGCGGCGGCCTTTCTCGCAAACCTTCAGGGACGACTTATCCGCGATCCAGCGTTGCTGGTATGGCAGCAACACGGCCGGGACGCTGGCCCCGGCCGTGTTCGGCACCAAGTCTCGGGCGGCCACGGTCATTCGACGATGCCCAGGATCTTCGCCCGCAACTCATTGGCGGCGTCGGCACTGAGCCCGCCCGTGTTGGCAATGCGATCGACCGCCGCTGCGGCGGCCTCGGCGCGCGCCCGCACCTCCACGCCCCATTTGTTCCGGGACACGCTCGCTCGGGTGAGCGTGGCGATGTTCTTCGCGGCCTTGCCAAGGATCTCGACGCGGGTTACCGGATCCTCTTCGTCGGCCGCCTCCCGCAGGTTCATCAGCGCGTCGAAGATCTCGGTTTGAATGATGCTGATGATCGCGTTGCTGCGTTCGTCCGCATCGTCGGGCGCGGCCTGCGAGATGAGCCGCGCCGCCTCGGTGCTGGCTTTGACCGCTGCGAGCCGGCGCTCGAGCTCCTGCCCGTACTTGCCGACTGCCGACTTCCCGATTGAAAATCCGTGCTCGGTGAGCCAATCGGCGAGGCCGACGTAGCCACCGAACCCGGTTTCAATCAGGCGCTTGTCCAACTCGGCGCGGATGCTCTCCGGCAACTGCTCGATTTTGCTCCGTGGCGGCATGGGAAGTACCTCACCCGTTCCAGTACTTAACCGGGCGCCCGATGCCGGGGCCGCAGTCGATGGTGTACTCGGCGATGTCCACGCCGTAGCGGGTCAGTTCCGCGTGCCAGGGGCCGGTGGGCGGCTTCCGCAACTCGACCAGCTTGCGGGAATCCAGATAGTCCAGTTCCCGACGCACCTCGAGCGGGGAGGCGTCTGGATAGACCGCCTGCGCCGTAGCTAGCAGCAGCACCTCGGCGGCGCCATAGGGCCGCGCGTTGTTGAGGGTGAGCAGCAGCAACCACCGCAAGTGCTCGCGGCGGATCTTCCCATTGTCAATTTCCATTTCTTGCCCCCTGGATCTGTACGAGTTCAACCTTGCCGAAGAGCGCATCGAGCTTCGCCTCGATCACACTTTGGCCGCGGATGTAGTCCTCGCGGCGCACGTACTTTTCGGCTAGCTCTGCCTTGTCGACGAGATACATGCGCTCGAAACGGCGCCATTCCCCGCTTTCCTTGGCAAGCTTTTCGCTCTCTTTTTCGAGCTTGCTGAACCGTTCATCCATGCGGCGATCGAACTGCATCAACAGGAGCTTGCCCAGCCCCGCGAATGCGCCTATCACCGAGAGGACGATGGTGATCAGGTGCCACAGTTCAAACGTGATTTTCATGGTCCACTCTTGCCGTCGCTTCCGTTGAGACGAACCCCGGCGGCATCGTCCGTCAGTTTCTTGACGCTTGCCCGGTCCACGTTGGCGCGGTCGTGCAGGCCGAACCACCGCTCCAGCCACAGCAGCGCGTCGAACGCGCAAACCGCTGGCGTCGCGTGCCGCAACAGGCAATTCCTGGGCGGCGGCGCCGGGCGCGGCAGGGGAGCGGTGGTTTCGGCCGGGACCGGTGCGTATGCCGTGACCGGGACTTCGACAACCTCAGTCCGGACCGGCGGGTTTTGCTTGGTCAGTCCATGCGTCTCCCCACAGGCGCTCAGCGAGAGCAGAACAAACAGGGAGAGTGCGCAGCACAGTGCAGTCTTCATCGGCCATAGCCTTCGTTCGGGTTTCTTCCTCGCGCGCCCTTGCGGCGCGCGTCAGTTCTTTGATGCGGGCATCGCGCGCACCGAGCTCGATGTCGGCGGCGCGCTGCTGGTCGGTTCGGCGCTGCCGCTCCGTCGCCAGCGTCGCGCGCAGAGAGAGCAATGCGGTCGCGTTGCCATCTGCCCGGTCCCTTTCCGCCCCGGCGATCGTGTTCGCGCTGTTGACCTTGGTCTGTAGCGCGTCGACCTGCTCCTTGTGGGCTTCCGCGTCCGCGCTATGGCCGGCCCAGTACCCGGCGCCGAACAGACCGCCGAGGACCAGCAGGATCCCTAGTACCTGGCCGGCGGGGTTCACGCCTGCGCTGCCTTATCCGCGCGTCGCAACCGCCACCATGCGTACAGGCTGGCGCCGACGCTGAGCAGAACCAGCACGCCGGCCGCCGCACGCACGCCGGGCGGGAGGCTGCCAGTGATCGCGGTGATCTGCCCGATGGACTGCAATGCGGGCAATGCCTGCTGGAAGCCCTCAACGATTGGCGGCAAGACCTGCGGCAGTTCCACCACAGCGGCGGCGGCGCCAGCGGTCAGGGCGGTGACGGTTGCGCGCGACGCGGCGGTCGGTGCAGGCACCAGCTTCTGCCCCGGCTTGACGACGCCTGCCAATCGCAGCCCTTCGTCGATGGTGTCGGCGCTGTAGGGCTGCTGTCCGTTTTCGTGCTGGATGATTGAGACCACCAGCGGCCGCAGGCGCCGATACTCGTGCAGGTTGATGAAGTCGTCGGGCTTCACGCCAATAGCATCGGCCACGGCGTTGACGTAGGCGCTGGTGTTGTTCTCGCCGGGCGGCGCCCAACGACTGATCACCTTCCGCACGGTGTTCAACCCGTGCTTGTCGAAGTAGGTGATCAGGGTGACGCACAGGGCGCGGATGCCCCACGCGGCGGAAGCGAACACCTCGAAGCGAGGTTCTTCGCGCTGCTTAGGCGTCATCTTCTCGCGCGGCATGCGCCCCTGCCATTTGTTCGCAGGGTTGCGATCGATGTTGCCCGGATTGTTGTTGCGGATTCCACGGGATTGCATGGCCGTCTCCAGTTAGAAGGCGGCCGGCGATCCAGACGAGGGGAATGGACCGCCGGCCTAGTCCGCCCCCCCGAGGGCGAACCAAATCGACGATCACAGTCTGGTGATCACCTCATGCGTTGTATTGGAAACGCGTTCCCAAGAATTCCACGCGCGCGCGCGGGACAGTGCGCCACCACCTTTCGGAGCGCATCAATGGGCAACGCCAGCAGCAAGGTAAGCGACGAAGACATCGACGACACGATCGTCGAGGAGTATTACCACGTGCCGCCGGGTTCGACGCTCACGATCTGCGTGCTCACCCTTCGCAACGGACATCGTGTTGTTGGGACCAGTGCGTGTATTGACCCCGCACGGTTCGACATCGGCTTAGGCCAGCACTATGCGCGCGTCAACGCGCGGCGGACCATCTGGGATCTGGAAGGCTATGCGCGGCGCGAGCAGCTGCGCGTGGCGGCTCAGCGGGATGCGGCGACCTGAGTCCAACCGGCAGCGGCGCCCTGCGCCATCGTGGCCGCCTCCTCGTGAGTGCGGCCATTCGCACGGAACGCTGCATATGCGGCCAGCAGCGACGTCAGCGCTTCACCATTGGCCGTGTCCGGCGCCTTCGCATCGAACGCGAAACCGAGGATCCCGAGCGCGTCGGCTTCGATGCCGGCCTCGCGCAACGCCTTGGTCGTGGCCCACAGTTGATCCGCGACCAGATCTGACGGCACGCCGTAGCGCTTCGCCAGCGTTTCGACTCCGGCCGTCGCGGCAACTGCATCCGCACTGTCTGCTGCTGCCGGCTGCTCGGTGTTCAAGAGCACCAGCTTTTGACCGACCGTCATCGCATCAGGATCCATCGCGGTTGAGTTCTCCGCGCCACAGCCGGCCAGCGCGAACAGCGCGGCGAGCGCGATCACTTTCATTCCCTTCATGGCTTGCTCCGTTTCTTGCTCTTCGGCGGCGGATTCTGTTCCGCCAGCAGCTGGTCGATCGTGGACTTGAGAAGTTCCGCGCTACCGAACGCGGCGCCGACGAGGACATCGCGGACGAATTCCTGATAGCGCGGTTCGAGATCGAATGTGGACGCCTTCGCGGAAGCCTCTCGCATGGCGATCACGCGCCGGTCGAACTCCTGCTCCTGCGGGGTCTGAAAGACCGGCCCGACCCCGGTGGCGAGGAAGTCCCCCCGGACGTGGAGTTTTTCCACCAGGGCGCGGGTTTCGTCCGGGGACAGCTTTTTGACCCGGCCGCTGGTCAGGCTCTTCACCCGATCGATAGACACACCAAGGGTTTCGGCCAGTTCGCGCTGGCTCAGACCCCGGTCCGCCATGACCCTTTTGACGAGTGAAGAAACCACACCAACCCTCTTGTCAGGTGTAAAAATTACACTTATCCTTTGTTCCGGCTTTGACGAAATCCGTCATCCAAACCGGAAACAAGAATCGAAGGATACACCGCGAATGGCCCATCCAACCCCCGGACCTGATCTCGTCAACAAGGTGAAGGCCGGCTTCATCCTCCAGGGCACCACGTTGACCCAGTGGTGCCGCGAGAACGGCACCAATATCTCGAACGCCCGCAATGCGCTGTTCGGTACATGGAACGGCCCGAAGGGCAAGGCAATGCGCCTGCGCGTCGTCAAGGCCGCGAAGATCGTCGAGGCCCGCGCATGAGCGACAACGCCAAGCAGCCGGTGCGCCGCGCGCTCCGGATCCTGTTCGTGCTGCAAGGGCACAGCTTCGAGGGCTTGCGCCTCAAGCAGGTCGCCGACGCCGTGCGCGCCACCCCGAGCACCGTACTGCGCGACCTCGAAGTCCTGCTCGACGAGGGCATCGTCGAACGCATCCCCGGCCGCGACGAGTACTGGCGCCTGTCGCCACGGCTCGTGCAGATCGCCGTCGCCCACCAAGAAGAAACGCGCCGCCTCCAGCAACGCCTGGAGGAGTTCAACCAGCGCTACACCCGCCAACCGTCCTGACGAGGAAACGCAATGTCACAGAGAAAATCCCCCGGCCGTAATGCTGTCGCCCCAGCCGAAACCGTTGGCGCCGAGTTCATCGGCAAGGCCACCGACGCGGATGCGGCGGCAGAGGCCGCGCTCCACCAGCGGCAGATGCAACTGGTTGAGCAGTTCGGCGACAGCCTGCCGTGGCACCCCGACCACTACGAGGCCGCCATCCGGAACGAACTGCGGCGCGGCTGCGAGGCGTTCCTGCGCGCGGGCCGCTACATGACCGTCGCCCGCGAGTGTGCTGCCCACGGCGAATGGTCCGGCATGCTCCAGCGCCTGGGCATCAGCCAGCCGCAGGCGTACCGAATGATCGAGGCGGCCCGGCGGGTATCGGCCATCCCGAATCATTCGCGCGCGAATGATTTGGTCGAGGCGGCCGGCAACCAGACCAAGCTGATCGAGCTCCTTTCCCTGCCGGAGGACCAGTTCACCGAACTGGCCGTGACCGGCGAAACCGGCGGCCTCGCGCTGGACGCCATCGAGCACATGACGCGCGACGAACTGCGCGCCGCTCTCCGTGAAACCCGCGCCGATGTTGAGGCCAAGGACGAGCGCATCGCCAAGCTGAGCGAAGACCTCAACAAGGAGCACGAGAAGCTCGCCAAGGCGCAACGCAAGTGGAAGTCCGCGTCGCCTGATGAACGACAGCTGACCTTGGAGCACGCGGTCACCGATGCAGAGGCGGCCGTCATCGCCGACCTGGGCAATGAAAAGTCCGGGCTGCGCGCCGCCGTCCTCGCGCTGGCCGAGCACTGCGCGGCCAACGAACTCGATTGCGCCGAATTCCTGGGCGACGTGTTCGGGCGCATCTTGAACCGCGTCCGCACCGTGCGCGACGACGAGGACATCGCCGCCGCCGTCGAAATCCCTGTCGTGGCTGACGGGGACCAGTAAGCATGTCCGCCGACGTACTCATCCGGAATGCCGCCAGCGAACTGCTGTCGGCGCCGCACGGCAGTAAGGGCCGCATTGCGGCCCAGCTGGCCGAGCAGATGGGATGCTCGGTCCAGACCGCTTACCGCCGCCTGAGCGAAGTCATGGCGGTGGCGAAGCCGCGCAAGCGCCGGTCCGATGCCGGCGACATGGCGTTGACACGCGAGGAAGCCTGCGCCATTGCGGCGCTCGTGGAGGAGACGCGACGCCAGAACGGACGCGGCACGCTACCGATCGAGGAAGCGGTCAACATCCTGCGCAGCAACGACCGCATCGAAGCCGCACGCGTGGACAAGACGACCGGCGAATGGCGCGAACTCAGTACGTCCGCCATCTGCCGCGCGATTCGCGCCTACGGCTTCCACCCCGACCAACTGTCGGCGCCCACACCGGCCGCCCGCCTGTCCAGCCCGCATCCCAATCACCTATGGCAGACCGACGCCTCAGTGAGCCGCCAGTTCTACCTGGGCGACTCGGGCATGGAGGTAATGCTGAAACGCGAGTTCTACCGGGGCAAGCCGCAGAACTTCCAGCGCATCGCCGACCGGCGCTTGTGGCGCTACGTCACCACTGACCACGCCAGCGGCGCCATCGAGGTGCTCTATGTGCAGGGCGCCGAGAGCAGCGCCAACCTGCTCACCGCACTGATCCACGCGATGACGCACCGCGCCGACGGAACGATGCACGGGATCCCGAAGTACCTGATGGTGGACCCCGGCAGCGCGATGACCGCCGCCACGACGCGGAACTTCCTCGCGGCTACTGGCATCGAGCTCATCATCAACGAAGTCGGCAACGCCCGCGCGAAGGGCCAGGTCGAGAACGCGCACTACATCGTCGAAACCCATTTCGAGGCTGCGCTCAAGTTGAGAGAGGCGGTCACCAGCCTGGAAGAAATCAACCGGCTGGCACAGCAATGGTCGCGCGCCTACAACGCCACCCGCATGCATAGCCGCACCGGCATGACGCGGCGCGATGGCTGGCTGCGCATCACGCCGCAGCAGCTGGTCGTGGCACCCGCCATCGACGTGCTCCGTCAGTTGGCGACCTCGGCACCGAAGCCCTGCACGGTACGCGATTGCATGATTCGGTTCCGTGGCGGCGTGTACGACGTGCGCGGGATTCCGGGCCTCATAAACGGGCAGCGCGTGCCAGTCGTGGTCAATGCGCTGGATGCCGAGGGCAGCGTGCGGGTGCTGATGCCCGGCGAGCAGGACAACAAGCCCATTCACTACGTCGCACCGCTGCTCAATCGCGACGAGTGGGGTTTCCTGTCCACCGCCGCACAGGTCGGCACCGAGTACAAGGCCGCGCCGGAAACGCCCGCAGACGCCGCGCGGAAGGAACTGGACCGGGTTGCGATGGAAGTGCGCACGGACGCGGAAGCCGCGGCCGCCCGCAAGGCCAAGCGCCTGCCGTTCGGCGGCAAGGTCGACCCGATGAAGCACTACCGCGAGGCCAACGTGCCCGACAGCCTGCCGCGCGCCGGCACCGCGTCGGACATCGCGGCCCCCGCCATCGCGGCAAAGCGCATCGAACCCGAGCCCGTTCGTGCCGAACTGGAAGCGCTGAATCACGTCGAGGCGGCAATGCGGTTGAAGTCGCTCGTCGAGCGTGCAGGCGTTGCCTGGACGCCGGATATGTACGCCCGTACCGCGCAGCGCTGGCCTGACGGCGTGCCCGTGGATTCGGTCGAGTCCTGGGCGGTCGAACTGGCAACGCCGCAGCGCAGTGGCCTGCGCGTGATTGAAGGAGGCGCCGCGTGACCTTGCGCCTGAAATCCATCCTTGAAGGCGCCGGCATCAAGCAGGGCGCGCTGGCCGGCGCCATCGGCCTCAGCCGGCAGGCGTTGAACGGCCTCATCAACCAGGACTACCTGCCGCGCAGCGCTGACCGCGCGGCGGTCGAAACCGGCATCACGCGCTACCTGCGCGAGCACGCTCCCGGCCCGGCCTGGGCCGAATGGTCACAACAAGAAGCGCCGCGCGATGAAGCGGCAACCGATGGTCCCACTGAAACCCCCGAAGAAGTAGCAACCCAAGACGAGGAGAAAGTCATGCTTTTGCGCAAGGTCAACATCACCCCGCAGGCCCGCCGCCATTTCAGTATCGTCGGCGATCCGTTCGCGGACCCGACCAGCACCGATCAGGTTTTCCTCAATCACGACTACCGCTACGTGCGCGAGTCCATGTATCAGGTCGCGCGCAACGGCGGATTCCTGGGCGTGTACGCCGAATCCGGCGCCGGCAAGTCCACGATGGTCGAAGAGCTCATCGACCGGATCCAGCGCGAGGAGAAGTCGATCGTCGTGATTCGCCCCTACGTGCTGGCGATGGAGGGTGACGACAAGCAGGGCAAGACGCTCAAGGCCCAGCACATTGCGGAAGCGATCATGTCGGAAGTCGCGCCGCTGGCAAAGACCAAGAGCAGCCCGGAGGCACGGTTCCGCCAGATGCACCAAGCGCTCCGGGACAGCGCCGTCGCTGGTCATGCGCATGTGCTCATCATCGACGAAGCGCACGCGCTGCCGCTGGCGACCCTTCGCCACCTCAAGCGGTTCCGGGAACTGAAAGACGGTCTGCGCCCGCTGCTGTCGATCGTGCTGGTCGGACAACGCGAATTGAAAGACAAGCTGTCCGAGCACAATCCGGAGGTGCGTGAAGTAGTCCAGCGCATCGAACTGCTGAACCTGCCGCCGCTCGGTAACGATGTCGGCGAGTACCTGAGCCAGCGGTTCCAGCGCGTGAACATGCCGCTCAACAAGGTACTCGCCGACGACGCCCTGACGGCGCTGCGCGCCAAGCTGACGCCGACGCGGAACGAGGGTTCGCTGCTCTATCCGCTGGCGATTCACAACGCGGTGGCCGCCGCCATGAATCGCGCCGCCGACCTGGGCGTGCCGCTGGTGACCGGCGATGTCATCCGGGGCTCCTGATATGGCGACCACGCAAGCCGACCGCAGTCGATTGGAGGGCCGCGTGTGGGCGCGCCTGCACGAGGCCGAGCTCTCGATGCGCGAAGTCACCGTGATGCACCGAGACATTTTCCACCGCGCCGGTATCGAGTGGCGCGACGGCCAGTCGATGGAGGAACTCATTTCCTCCGTCTCCGATGACCAGCTGCGCCGCCTCGTGGCGGAGCTCCCCAACGACGACGAGGAGGAGGACTGATGCAGCAATTTCCCCTGCTACCGCGAGAACTGACACCCGAATCGGTCCTGTGCGCGTTGCAGGGGCGCCGGGGCGCCGCCAACGGCGCCACCGCCCGCGACCTTGTTTTCATCATCACCGGCAAGGTCAGCGGTGCGGAGGAGCGGCGGCTCCGGCAGATCATCGAAAAGCTGCGCTGCGATGGCCACCCGATTTGCGCGCACCCCGCGCTCGGCTATCACTTCGCCGCCACGGCCAGCGAGCTCGAAGCGACGTGCATGTTTCTGACGCGCCGCATGGTCACCACCGGCCGGCAGGTTGCCGCGATGAATCGCGTTGCGATGCCGGACTTCTACGGACAACTCGGGCTCCCGCAGCCCACCGACGACGAGGAAATCGAACAATGAACGCTGTCCCCGCAGCAAGCTCCCCGGCTTCGCGCGTGTGCCAATCGACGCTCCTGGCGGATGCGTCCAACGTGGCTGCGATGCTGGAAAAGGAAGGCACCACCATCTTCTCGACCTTCAACAACGGCCGCACGATGGTTTTCATCATCGACCAGCCGCCTGCGTTCGTGCGCGGCGGAATGAAGTGGCGCGTTCCGAACGGCAACGGTTACGACCGCGTCATGGCGGCGCCGTTTCACGGCATGCAACTGGAGTGGCGCACCGCCGAGAGCGCGGAAGAATCCGGGGTGCTGCTGTCGTGAGCACCTACCACCTGAGCACAGAAAACGAGTTCATCGTGCGCCGGATCCTGCAATCCAGCGCGCAGCCGATGGCCGCCCGCGACTTGGTGAAGCGCCTGCACGGCTGCGGCATCTATCCGTCGTATGCCTACCACGTCATCAGCGCCGGCTTTCGCCTGGGCTTTCTCGTGCGGCACGGCGTCGCGGGGAACTACAGCTACAGCCTCAATCCCGATTACGTGCGCGGAGCGCAGACCTACGTCGAGCCACACGCCAAAGTCCAGCGCAGCAAGCCGGTTCCGGCAGCGACGTGGCCTGCGTTCACCAGCGGCCCACTGGTGCCGGCGCTGGGCCTGCCTTTCACGTCGCAGGAAGAAGCCGAGGGCGAACTGCCGCCGTGCGTAGGCGCGCGGCTGGTGACTGACCTGCGCGTCCAGTTCGACCGGGTTTTCGGATCCGCCGAGTGACCATCCAGCCGGCGGCAAACGGCGCCCATTTCCAATCACTGCAAGGAAACACCATGAACACCGAAACCATCCCCGCCGGCTACCGCAAAGACGCCAAGGGGCGCCTCGTTCCCGAAGCGCAGATCCGCGAAATCGACCTGATGCGCGACAAGATGGTCATGGAGATCGTCGCCAAGGCGCGCGAACTGAGCGCG
Source organism: Pseudoxanthomonas sp. 22568 (assembly GCF_052044485.1). Taxonomy (NCBI): domain Bacteria; kingdom Pseudomonadati; phylum Pseudomonadota; class Gammaproteobacteria; order Lysobacterales; family Lysobacteraceae; genus Pseudoxanthomonas; species Pseudoxanthomonas sp. 22568. The sequence goes on along the minus strand of NZ_JBQENC010000010.1, from coordinate 49,043 downwards.
CTGCTCAGCGCCTTCCGCCTCGGCACGCTCGATGACATCGCCGCCTTCGTGTCGCTGAGCGCCGAGCAGTACAAGGTCGCCCTGGGCGGCAAGAAGGGCAATGTACAGCTGCTCAGCTACGACGGGCAGTTCAAGGTGCTGCGCGCCATCGCCGACCGCATCACGTTCGACGAACGCATCCAGGCGGCCAAGGCGCTGATCGACGAGTGCCTGACCGAATGGACCGAAGGTGCCGCTAGCGAACTTCGCCTCATCGTCCAGGACGCTTTCGACGTGGACAAGCAGGGCAATATCAGCACCGGGAAGATCCTCGAACTGCGCCGGTACAAGATCGACGACGCCCGGTGGAAGCGCGCCATGACCGCGATCGCCGAAGGGTTACAGGTTGTCTCGACGAAGCCCTACATTCGGATCTACGAGCTCAACCAGCGGACCGGCAAGTACGAGCCGCTTGTTCTCGACGTGGCGGGGGTCTGACGTGAAGGCCCTCCCCGAGAGCAAGGAAGTCCTGCAACTGGCCGTCGCTATCGCCGACGACGCCGCGCGCTTCGACATCGAAATGAACTCCCGCCGTGTGACCACGGACGAGGGCGACGTGGCCTACGACATCGACGCCGCCGAACCCCACGCGGAACAGTCCGAGGAAGACCGCGCGAGGACCGTGCGCACGGCGCAGCGCGCCGCGCTCTACATCATCCTGCGCGGCGAGGACTACCCGGCGCGTATGCGGCAGGTTCCCGGCACCCGTGGCCGCTTTGTCGTCTTCTCCGAGCGGGAGGGCTGAGGCATGGCCTGCGACTGCTTGAAGACCGTCGACCAGAGGATGCTTGATGCCGGGCACAACTGCGCCATCGCCCGCAGCTACGTCTTCGACGGCCCGAAGACGGGCGTCTATCCGACCATCACGACGAAGCTGATCGAGAAGAAGCGCGGGGAAAAGCCGCTTGCGCTGATTCCGACGTTCTGCCCGTTCTGCGGCAAGCGCTACGCCGACGAGCCGTCGGCCGCCGTGGGTAGTGAGGAGGCCAGCGATGAAGGGTAAGCGCGCATCGCGTCCGGCTGTGCTGGAGGGCTGCGTGCGCTTCTCCGGCGGCACCTACATCGCCCGCGCCCTGGGCAAGCAGGCCACGAGCACGGCGAGCGGAGCGGCGGCCGTGGGCGCGCTGGCGCGCAAGCTGGGCTATGGCCCTGATCTCGACGTACAGCTGGGGGAGAAGTCCGATCATCAGGCGTTCTGTTTCGAGGTGCGGACGCTGGTGTTGCCGGCCGCCACGAAGGCCGCGAAAAGGGCCATCGAATGGATCGACACGGCGCGGGACGACGTTCTGCGCGGCGACCGTCTGGACGCTATCGATTCGCTGAGCATGGCTATCAAGGAGCTCCAGAAGTCGCGCCTGATCACCATGCACGAATCGCGCCGCGCCATCCGCAAGGAGGCCCAGCGATGATCGCTTTCTGCTGGGTCAACGGGCAGATCGAGTTCGGCCGCCGCCTGCCCACGGGCGCCATTGAGGTCGCACGCGGCGGGCAGGACGTGCTCGAGCCCGCCGTGCGCGTGCTGGCGCGGCAGGGCTACGACGGCAAGACCCTATTCGTCCCCGGCATCCCGGAAGCGCAGTCCGAAAAAGAGCGCCTCGACGCGCTGCTGGCATGGATGCGCTGGGCCGCGCAGACGAAGGCCGCGCGCCGGATCCATTTCAATGCCCTGGGCGCGCAGCGCGATAGCGAGGACTGACGATGTTCTTCCGTGCCCTGACCATGCTGCGCTTCCCGCCGACGCTGGACTTGAGCCAGCTCGACGCGCTGCTGGAAGAATTCCGGCTTAAGCCGATTGGCGCCCTGGAATTAAGTGCGCACGGTTTCGTGTCGCCGTTCGGCAAAGGCGAGCAAGCCCTCTCTCACCGCATCGGCAATGCCATCTGGCTGACGGTGGGCGGCGAGCAAAAGCTGCTGCCGCCCGCCACGGTCAACCAAGCCCTCGAGGAGCGTCTAGAATCCATCTATGCAAAGGAAGGCAGGCGCCCCGGTGGCCGCGCACGCCAGCGGCTACGGGATGACATCGTGATGGAGCTATTGCCGCGTGCGCTGACCAAGCCGCACCGCACCGACCTGCTTATCGACTTGCAGGACGGCTTTATTGCCGTGGATACCAGCAGCCGGAAAACCGCCGAGGGCGTGGCGTCGGAGATTCGCCGCGCCCTGGGCAGCTTCCCGGCGGTCCACCTGAACGCCGAAGTCTCACCCCGCGCCGTGATGACGGGGTGGGTTGCCGGCGAACCGCTCCCGAAAGGACTCTCCCTCGGCGAGGACTGCCGGCTTGAGGATGCGATGGACGGCGGGTCCAAGGTGGCCTGTTACCGCATCGACTTGCAGAGCGAGGAGATCGCCGAGCACCTGCGCGCGGGCCGACAGGTCACCCGCGTCGCGCTGGTGCTGGACGACCATTTGTCCTTCGACCTGGACGAAACCCTGATCGTCCACAAGCTGAAATTTCTAGACGGCGCCATCGACGCGCTGTCGAACATCGAGCGCGAAGACCTCCGCGCTGAACTGGATGCGCGCTTCGCGCTGCTGGCCGGTGAAGTGAGCCGGCTGTTCCGGGTGCTGGAAGGCGCCCTTCATCTGACGAAAGGAGATATCGCATGAGCACGGCCCCGACCAAGCTCGATCAACTTCCCACCGAGTGGGTGGCACTGGCGAAGAGATACGCCAATTCCGCCGTGGAGTTCGACCACGGCAAGGCAACCGCGTTCCAAGCCTGCGCCAGCGCCCTCAAGCGCTCGCTCAACGTCGTGGCGGCGCCAGAGGCGACCCCGGCTCGTGCATGGATTGTGGAGGGCTTGAAGCGCTCATTCTTCACCCGCTCCCTCAAGCCCTTCCGCAAGGTGGTGCTGGACTATCCGGCCGACGCCGAAGCTAAGGGCTATCTCATCACGCCGTTGTACGCCGATGCGGCGCCGGGCCAAGCCCGGCCGCCCGTGGCGACCGAGATTGCCGTATGAGCAGCCGCCGCGCCCAAGACGCCGCCCAGCTGCGTAAGCGCGTCCTGGGCGCGATCCACGCCATGCGCCGCGAGCTCGAAGTGAAGCAGGGCATGGTCGAAGATTCCTACCGCGACCTGGTCCAGCGCGTGAGCGCCGAGCATGGCCCGGCGCAGCGTAGCGCCGGGGACTGCAACCGCGCCCAGTTGAACGCGATCGCCAACGAAATGCGCCGCCTGCTCGGACAACCCATCCAGGCGGCCGAGAGAGCCAAGCAGTGGGCCGGGCGTCCGAAGGGCGCCCTGTCCCCGCAGATGGCGAAGATCGAGGCCCTGCTGGCCGACGCCGGCAGGGAATGGGCCTACGCCCACAGCCTCGCCGAGCGCATCTGCAAAGTTCCCCGTGTCGAGTGGTGCAACCACGACCAGCTGAGCAAGCTGATCGCCGCCCTCCAGATCGACGCGGACCGCCGCAGCAAGAGGAGCACCCCGTGAATATCGAGCCCTTCCTTTCCGCTCTGGCCGTGGCCGGCTTGTCCTTCGGCTTCGGCTTCGTCCTCGGCGCAGCCCGCAGCCGGGCGGCCGGCCGTGCCGAGCCGGCGTCGGTGGAACTCCGGTCCGGGACGCTTCCGGTCCGGCCGCTGACCCGTCTCCCGGACGCTCAGCAGGCGGTGCGGGAATGACCGCCGCCCACGGCTCCAGCCACCCGAGGGCGGCGTCGGCGACGGCGCGGGATGGCGCCGCGACGACGATGGCGGCCCGCCGGGAGGAATTCCTTGAGGACTTGGCCGGGTACGTTCGGCAAACCCTCGCCGAGCACGGCATCGACGCCGGGCTGGCTGAGCAGTGCGGGGCGTCGGTGGCGGACGAGGTAGCCGAAGCCCACGGCGGGCAGGACGTGTACGTGCCCCGCAATCACGCGTTCCGGCTGGTGGAACGCGACCGCAAGATTCTGGAAGAGCACCGGGCCGGCGTCCCCCTGGGCGAACTCCGGCGCCGCCACGGCATGACCGAGAAGGGGCTCCGCAAGCTCCTGCGCCGGGCCAACGCCCGCGACCCGCACCTGAATCAGATTCCCCTGTTCGGCGGCTGACCGCCGCCGCCGGGCCGGGTAAACTGGCGGCCCGCGCGACGATTCCGGCCGGCCGCCTCAATTGCATCCCCTGCAACGCTATTGCAACGGCCTCCGAAATCTTCCGGCTTCATCCGGGTTCTTCCGGCCAGTTATCTCAGGTTTCCCCCCGATATATCTCACCCCGGAACAGCCGGAGCGGCGCCAGGAAGGCGGCGGCGCGGGCCGGAGCGGTTTCGGCGGCATCGGTACGGGCCAGCTCGGTGACCAGCGCGCTGCCCACCACCACTCCGTCGGCGTCCACCGCCATCGCACGGGCGCTGGCGGCGTCCCGGATGCCAAAGCCGGCGGCGACCGGCGCCTTGGCCAGGGAACGGATGCGGCGCAGCCGGTCGCCCGCGGCGCGCGTATCCAGCCGCTCGGACGCCCCGGTGACGCCGGCGAAGCTGACGTAGTACAGGTAGCCCTGGGCTTCGTCGCAGAGCATGGCCATGCGCTCGTCGGAGGTGGTCGGCGAAGCGAGCATGATCAGGGCCAGACCGTGCCGGTTGAAGGCGGCGCGGGTTTCGTCGGCCTCTTCCGGCGGCAGGTCCACCAGCAGCACGCCGTCCACCCCGGCCTGCACGGCCGCTTCCGCGAACCGCGCCGTGCCGTGGATCTCGACCGGGTTCAGGTACCCCATCAGCACGATGGGAGTGGCCGTGTCCTGGTTGCGGAACGCCGCCACGGCATCGAGCACGTAGCGCAGGCCGGCGCCACGCGCGAGCGCGCGCTCGGAGCTGCGCTGGATGGTCGGGCCATCGGCCATGGGGTCGGAGAACGGGACGCCGAGTTCGATCACGTCGGCGCCCGCCTCCACCAGCGCATGCATCACCGGCACGGTGTCCTCCAGCGAAGGATCCCCGGCGGTGATGAACGGAATGAGCGCCTTGCGGCCGGCGGCGCGCAATTCCGAAAAGCGCTGGTCGAATCGGCTCATTCCGGCTTGGTTTCCTGGTTGTCCGTCGAGCCGGCCTGTGCATCGTTGAAGGCGGCGTATTCGGCGGCCAGTTCCGATTCGCCGACGTTCAGGCCGCGCTCGGCACCCAGCGCGTCCAGGTGCTCGTTGAGCATCCGCCGGTACATGTTGGTCATGTAGTCGAGGAAATCCTTGCGCGAAGCCGCGGCGTCACCTTCGAAGGACAGGTAGACGTGCGAGTTGAAACGCGCGGCGGCATACAGCGAGGCAACGCTGATGCGCTTGAGGCCCTGCTGCTTGGCCTGGCGGTTGGTCAGTTCCAGGTATTCGTTGACGCAGGTGAAGAAGGCCGGATCGAGCTGGTTCGGATTCTGGCTGGCCTGCGGATCGTTCTGCTGTTCGGTCATTGCACTGCCTTAGAAATGGAGGTTCTCGCGCGCGGCGATGGTATGCACGTCCTTGTCGCCCCGTCCGGACAGGTTGCACAGGACCAGGGCGTCGCGCGGCAGATCCCGGGCGAGCTTGATGGCCTGGGCCACGGCGTGGCTGGACTCGAGCGCCGCAAGGATACCCTCGGTGCGGGCCAGTTGGTGGAAGGCGGCCAGCGCCTCTTCGTCGGTCACGCCGACATACTGCGCACGGCCGGTGTCGGCCAGGAAAGCGTGTTCCGGGCCGACGCCCGGGTAGTCGAGCCCGGCGGAAACCGAATGGGTCTCGATGATTTGGCCGTCGTCGTCGCACAGCACGTAGGTGCGGTTGCCGTGCAGCACGCCGGGCCGGCCAGCGGCAATCGAAGCGGCGTGACGGCCGCTGTCGATGCCGTCGCCGGCCGCCTCGGCACCGACGATCTTCACGTCCGCATCGTTGAGGAAGGCGTGGAACAGGCCGATGGCGTTGCTGCCGCCACCGACGCAAGCGGTGATCACGTCGGGCAGCCGGCCGTAGTCCTCCAGCATCTGCGCGCGTGCCTCGCGCCCGACCACGGCGTTGAAGTCGCGGACCATGCGCGGATACGGATCCGGGCCGGCCACGGTACCGATGATGTAGAAGGTGTCGTGCACGTTGGTCACCCAGTCGCGCATCGCTTCGTTCAAGGCATCCTTCAGGGTCGCCGAGCCGGACGTCACCGGCACCACGGTCGCGCCCAGCAGCTTCATCCGGTAGACGTTGATCTTCTGGCGTTCGATATCGGTGGCGCCCATGTAGACCACGCATTCCAGGCCCAGCCGGGCGGCCACGGTGGCACTGGCCACGCCGTGCTGGCCGGCGCCGGTCTCGGCGATGATGCGCGGCTTGCCCATCCGGCTGGCCAGCAGGGCCTGGCCGATGGTGTTGTTGATCTTGTGCGCGCCGGTGTGGTTCAGGTCCTCGCGCTTGAGCAGGATGCGCGCGCCGCCGACTTCGCGCGACAGCCGGGTGGCTTCATAGATCGGGCTGGGACGGCCGACGTAGTGCTTCAGGTCGTGATCGAAGGCGGCCAGGAACGCCGGATCCTGGCGGGCCTGGTCGTACGCCGCCGCCAGTTCCTGCAACGGGCCGATCAGGGTCTCGGCGACGAAGCGGCCGCCGAACCGGCCGAAATGGCCGCGGGCGTCGGGGAAGGCGTGGAAGTCGGCGGGGCGGGATTCGGACATGGACAGCGGCGGCGCGAATGGGCGGATGCCGAGCATAACGCACACATCCCCCAGCAAGAATCGATGATTTCTGCATGATTCGTGAGATAAACTCACATGTCATGACCGCCCGCCTGCCTTCGCTCAACGCCCTGCGCGCCTTCGAGGCCGCGGCCCGGCTGGGCGGCGTCAGCCAGGCCGCGCGGGAACTGCATGTCACCCATGGCGCTGTCAGCCGCCAGATCCGGTTGCTGGAAGCGGAGCTGGGACTGGTGCTGTTCTCCCGCGAAGGACGTGGGCTGCGGCTCACCCCGGCGGGCCGGCAGTTGCAGGAAGCCGCCGCGGCCGCCTTCGCCCGGTTGCAGGACGCCACCGCTCGGCTGCGCCGCGATACGCCGTCGGCGCTGGTGCTGGGCTGTCCGGGCAGCCTGCTCGCGCGCTGGATGATTCCCCGCATGGAACGGCTCGGCCGGGACCTGCCCGGCCTGACCCTGCACCTGGCCGCGCAGGAAGACGGCTTCGACACGGAACTGACCGGACTGGACGCCGCCCTGCTGCTGGCCGAGCCGCCATGGCCGTCCGGCTGGCAGGTCCGCGAGCTGGCGCCGGAGCGGATCGGCCCGGTGGTGAGCCCGCGTCATCCCGCCAGTCACGATCCCCGCCGCCTGCTGGAAGAGCCGCTGCTGCATACTGCATCGCGCCCGCAGGCCTGGCCGGTCTGGGCCGCCCAGCACGGCATCGATCCCGACCGCCTGCGTTACGGCAGCGGATTCGAGCACCTCTACTACCTGCTGGAAGCCGCGCTTGCCGGAATGGGCGTGGCGATCGCCCCCGAGCCGCTGGTGGCCGCGGATCTGGCGGCCGGCCGCCTGCTCGCTCCCTGGGGATTCAGCGCGACCGGCGGTGCCTGGATTCTCGCCACCCGGCGTGGCCCGTTGGATCCGCGGGTGGAGCGGCTGGGCGACTGGCTCGAACGGGAACTCGGCGCCGACGCAATGGCTCCGGTCCCGAACTAGATCGGCTGCGCGCGCTGATCGGCGTAGCGGACCGCATCGACGAACTGGCGCATCTTCTCCGCATCCTTCACCCCGGGCGCGGATTCGATGCCGCTGGATACATCCACCCCCCAGGGGTGCGCGGTGCGGACCGCGACGGCCACGTTGTCCACGGACAGGCCGCCGGCCAGCAGATACGGCCGTTCGGTCGCCTGCGGCATTTGCTTCCAGTCGAAACGCTTGCCGCTGCCGCCCTGCTCGCCCGCGGCGTGGCCGTCGAACAGGAAGCCATGCGCGGAGGGATAACGCGCGATCGCGGTGAAGGCGCTCTCGCTGGCGCCGCCCATCGCGATGGCTTTCAGGAACGGCACGGCGAAGCCGGCGCAGAACGCATCCTCTTCGCCACCATGGAACTGCAGCAGATCCGGACGCACGTGCTCAATCACGCCTTCCACGTCATCGGCGCTGTTGTCCATCATCAGCGCCACCACCGCGATTTCCTCGGGCACCAGTTCGCGCAGCATGCGGGCCTGCCCGATCAGCAATCGGCGCGGGCTGCGCGGCGCGAACACCAGGCCGACGTAGTCCACGCCCAGTTCCACCGCGGCGCGCACGTCCTCGGCTCGGGTCAGTCCACAGAATTTGATGCGGGTGGGCATGAGGAATCGGGAATCGGGAATCGGGAATCGGGAATCGGGAATCAGGAATCGGGAATCGGGAATCGGGAATCGGGAATCGGGAATCGGGAATCGGGAAGAGCATCCGCGCCACCCTACCCTCCACGCAAGCGCCGGCGCGTGACGGCCAGGTGCGTGGGCCGCGGGTCAATCCGGCAGGGTCACTTCGGGCGGCAATCGCCAATGCGACGGATACAGCGGACTGACGAACACCAGGCCGTCGGGCGGCGCGGTCGGCCCGGCCACGGTGCGGTCGCGACCGGCGAGCAGCTCCGCGATCCAGCTTTCCGGTTTCTCGCCGCGCCCGACCACCAGCAGCGAACCGACGATGTTGCGCACCATGTGGTGCAGGAACGCGTTGGCCTGCACGTCGACCCGGACCTGTTCGCCTTCGCGCCGCACCGAAATCGCCTGCAGGTCGCGGAATGCGTGCGGCGACTGGCAATGCACGGTCCGGAACGCGTTGAAATCGTTCTCGCCGAGCAGCGCCTGCGCGGCGCGGTGCATCGCGTCCGCATCCAGCGGCATCCGCTCCCAGCTCAGCATGTGCCGTTCCAGCGCGGGGCGGACGATGCGGTTGACCAGGCGATAACGGTAGCGGCGCGCCCGCGCGGAAAAGCGCGCATTGAAGTCGTCCGGCATCGGCTGGCACCAGCGCACGCACACCGCGGGCGGAAGATTGGCGGTGGCACCCAGCACCCAGCTGCGGGGATCGCGCGGCGCATCGCTGTCGAAGTGGACGACCTGGCACTGCGCATGCACGCCCGCGTCGGTACGCCCCGCGCAGATCGTGTCGACCTGCGCGTTGGCCACCCGCGAGAGTGCGTTTTCCAGCACCGACTGCACGCTGGTCTCGTCCGGCGTACCGGACTTGCTCAGGCGCTGCCAGCCCTGGAAACCGCTGCCGTCGTATTCGACGCCCAGCGCGTACCGCATCAGCGACTCCTTGCCCGTGCCCGCATCAACCCAGATCGCGCAGCAGTTGCAGGGCTTCCTGACGCGCCGTTTCGTCGTTGCCGGCGGCCACTTCGTTCAGCAGATCGCGCGCGGTGACGGTGTCGCCCAGATCCAGGTACGCGACTGCCAGTTCCAGTCGTTCGCGGCCGGCCGGAGCCGGATTCAACGGCGCCACGCGGGCGACCGGATCCGCCGCCGGTTCGCCGCCGGAGTGCCAGGTCGGCGAATTCGGTTTGACCGGCGCGGCCGGCGTGACCGGGATCGCCGGTGCCACCGCCGGTGCGGGTTCGCGCGGCGCCTCGGGTGCCGGTGCTTCTTCCGCCTGCTCCGGGACCGCCGGCGCTGCCGTCGCCACTGGTGCTTCGAACAACGGTTTGCGCGAGGCGGGCTTCGGCGGCGAGGTGCGCTGGCGACGGCTGCTGATCAACCAGGCCAACGCGCCGACGATCAGCAGCGCCCAGCCAATCCACGCCCACAGCGGTGTTCCCTGCGATGCGCCCTGCGACGGGTCGTTGGACTGCGCCAGCCGTTGCTGGGCGGCGGCCAGATCGCTGTCCTTCATCGCGATCAGCTTGTCCTGCTGCTGCTTGAGCTTTTCCAGCTCGGCGACCTGCGCGCGCAGTTCCTGCACTTCGGATTCGCGGGCGGCCAGGTCTTCCTTGCTCTGTTGCAGTTGTTCGTTCGCCAGCATGTCGCCCTCGCCACCGGCTTCAACGCCGGATTGTGTTCCCGCCCGTGCCGCCGCGCCCGCCAGCGGCGGCGCGATTTCCAGGCGGGCTTCCGCCGTGCGCGACGGCGCTTCGGCCGCCGGTGATGCCGTGTTCGCCGCGATCGCCGCTGGTTGCGGAATCGGCCGGCGCGCCTGCCGCCATTCGTCGATCTGGTTGCGCACCAGCGCCGCGGCCTCGATCTGCCCCAGCCTGGCGACTTCCTCCGAGGCCGGAATGCGCAACACCGCGCCCTGTTTCAGACGGTTGATGTTGCCGCCGATGAACGCCTCGGGATTCGCCCGCAGCAGGGCGATCATGGTCTGGTCCAGGCTGCTTCCGCCGCCGATGTCGCGCGCGATCGCCGACAGGGTCTGGCCGCGTGCGACGGTCAGTTGATCGCCCGCCTGTGCGGCCGGTGCCGGTGCCGGCGGCACCGCCGCGGTTGCCCCGGCGGGAGCCGCGGTGGTCGGTGCCGGCGCCGGCGGCGCGTCGGCGGGCGGTGCGGGCTCGACCGCCGCGACCGGCGGTTCGGCCGGACGCACGATGGCATCCTCCGGCGCGGCCTGCGGGGCGTCGATGACCGGCTGGGCGGCGGCCGCGACCGCGCCCGGCGAGTCGACCATCGCCGAGTACTCGCGCACCAGCCGGCCCTGGCCCCAGTCCACTTCGACCAGGAAGTTGAGCACCGGCACGGTGACCGGCTCCTGCGTGGTGACCCGGATCACCGGGCGACCGGCCTCGTCCAGCGCCACCGCGAAATCGAGATTGCCGACCAGGCCGGTCGGCCTGGGCAGGCCGACCCGCTCGAAGGTGGTCGGGGAAGCGAGCTGGGCGCGCAATTGCTCCAGCTCGCCGGGTTCGGTGGAGATGATCGGGATCTCGGCCAGCAACGGCTGTCCGGGCGCGGATTTCACCCGGATCTCGCCCAGCCCCAGCGCCAGCGCCGAGCTGCTGATCAACAGCAGCGCCAGCGCGGCCAGGCCACGCCATCGGTATCCCGCCCTCGGCATCAAGCCGTCCCCTTTGCCACGATGGCGCCGACTATAACGGTTCAACCGTTTTTCGCCACCAGTTCCGCCAGCTGCACGGCGTTCAGGGCCGCGCCCTTGCGGATGTTGTCCGCGACGATCCACAGGTTCAGGCCGCGCGGATGCGACAGGTCCTCGCGGATGCGGCCGACATAGACCGGATCGGTGCCGGAGGCGTGCGTGACCGGGGTCGGATAGCCGCCGGGCGCGCGGTCGTCCACCACTTCTACGCCCGGGGCGTTCTCCAGCAGCGCACGGGCTTCCGCGGCGCTCAGCTTGACCCTGGTCTCGACGTTGACCGCCTCGGAGTGGCCGTAGAACACCGGCACCCGCACCGCGGTCGGATTCACCTGGATGCTGTCGTCGCCGAGGATCTTGCGGGTCTCCCAGACGAGCTTCATTTCCTCCTTGGTGAAGCCGTTGTCGAGGAATTCATCGATGTGCGGAATCAGGTTGAAGGCGATCTGGACCGGGAAGCGCTGCGGATCCGGATCCTGGAAGTTCAGCAGCGCGCCGGTCTGGCGGCCCAGTTCCTCCAGCGCCGAACGGCCACCGCCGGACACCGATTGGTAGGTCGCCACGTTGATGCGCTCGATGCCGGCCTTGCGGTGGATCGGCGCCAGCGCGACCAGCATCTGCATGGTCGAGCAGTTGGGATTGGCGATGATGCCGCGCGGACGGTTCTGCACCTGTTCCGGGTTGACCTCGCTGACCACCAGCGGCACGTCGTCGTCGTAGCGGAAGGCCGAGGAGTTGTCGATCACCACCGCGCCCGCGGCGGCGAACTTCGGCGCGTATTCCTTGGACACGCCGCCACCGGCGGAGAACAGGGCGATGTCGATGCCGGCCGGATCGAACGTGGCCAGATCCTGGATGGTGATCTTCTGGCCGTTGAACTCGACCTCGCCGCCGGCCGAACGCTCGGAGGCCAGCGCCACCAGCTTGCCGACGGGGAAATCGCGCTCGGCGAGGATGGACAGCATGGTTTCGCCGACGGCACCGGTGGCGCCCACGACGGCGACGTTGAAACTGCGGTTCTGATTGCTCATGGAATGGGATTCGCGAAAGTGATGAAGATAGGGATGCGGAAGACAGCGGACAGCAATGGGGGGCTGTGTTCGGGGAACCTCCGGGAAGGCCAGAGGCTCCCTATCGTTTAATCGCGGTGGTTTTGCGGTTGCCGCCGGCGATTGCCAGCACGCCCGGATTGACCGGGGTGGCGGGACGACCGGCGTCCGGGCCTTCGCCCAGCGCGGCGATGAGATTGTCCACCGCCAGGCCGACCATCGCACGCCGCGTCGCCAGGCTCGCGCTGGCGATATGGGGAGTCAGCACCACGTTGCACAGCGCGAGCAGTTCCGGGCGAACCTCCGGCTCGCCCTCGTAGACGTCCAGCCCGGCCGCGGCCAGGCAGCCCTGCGACAACGCCTGCGCCAGCGCCAACTCGTCGACCAGGCCACCACGGGCGATGTTCACCAGCGTCGCGGTCGGCTTCATCTTCGCCAGCGCGGCCGCGTCGATCAGATGGTGGACGGCCGGCGAATACGGCAGCACCAGCACGAGATGATCTGAGCCGGTCAGCAGTGTGTCGAAATCGACGTACTCGGCGCGGCACTCGCGCTCGATCGCGGCATCGACGCGATGGCGGTTGTGGTAGTGCACGCGCATGCCGAAACCCGCCGCGCGGCGGGCGATGCCCTGCCCGATCCGGCCCATGCCGAGGATGCCCAGCGTACTGCCGTGCAGATCCACGCCGAGCATGCTGCTGAACGACCATTGCCGCCATTGACCCTCGCGCAGCCAGCGCTCGGCCTCGGTGATGCGGCGGGCGGTGGCCATCAGCAGGGCGAAACCGAAATCGGCGGTGGTCTCGGTCAATACGTCCGGTGTGTTGGTCGCCAGGATGCCGGCCGCTTCCAGCGCGGGAATGTCGAGATTGTTGTAGCCGACGCCAACGTTGGCGACGGCCTTCAGCCGCGGCGCCTCCGCGATCTCGGCCGCGCCGATGCGTTCGTTGAGGGTGACCACGGCGCCGTCCGCCTCGCGCAGGTGCGCGGCGATCTGTGCAGCCGTGTACGCCTGAACCTCGGCGGTCCCGTGCACGTCGAAGTACTCGCCCAGCCGTCCGATGACGTCATCGAACAGCGGCTGCGAGACCCAGACGCGGCGGCGGGATTCAGCCATCGGCGCGTCCCGGCACCCGGGGCGGCACTTCGCCCACGTCGCCGCACTGGGCGCGGTGGCGCAAGGCGTGGTCCATCAGCACCAGCGCCATCATCGCCTCGGCGATCGGCGTGGCGCGGATGCCCACGCAGGGATCGTGGCGACCGGTGGTGATCACGTCCACCGGCTGGCCGTCCACATTCACCGTGCGGCCGGGCAGGCGCAGGCTGGAGGTGGGCTTGAGCACGATCGAGGCGGTGACCTGCTGGCCGGTCGAGATGCCGCCGAGGATGCCGCCGGCGTGGTTGGAGAGGAAGCCTTGCGGAGTCATCTCATCGCGGTGCTCGGTGCCCTTCTGGGTGACCGCCGCGAAGCCGTCGCCGATTTCCACGCCCTTGACCGCGTTGATGCTCATCAGCGCGGCGGCCAGATCCCCGTCGAGCTTGCCGTAGATGGGTTCGCCCCAGCCCGGCGGCACGCCGTCGGCGACCACGTTCACGCGCGCGCCGATCGAATCGCCGGACTTGCGCAGCGCGTCCATGTAGCTTTCCAGTTCGGGCACCTGCGCCGCATGCGGCCAGAAGAACGGGTTGTCCTCGACCACGCTCCAGTCGAAGCCTTCCGGCGTGATCGGTCCCAGTTGCGACAAATAGCCGCGCACCGTCACGCCATGGCGCTGCGCCAGCCACTTCTTGGCGATGACGCCGGCAGCGACGCGCATGGTCGTTTCGCGCGCCGAGGAACGCCCGCCGCCGCGCGGATCCCGGATGCCGTACTTCTGCCAATAGGCATAGTCGGCATGGCCGGGACGGAACTGGCTGGCGATGTTGGCGTAGTCCTTGCTGCGCTGATCGGTATTGCGGATGAGCAGCGCGATCGGCGTGCCGGTGGTCAGGCCCTCGTAGACGCCGCTGAGGATTTCCACGTCGTCGGCCTCGCGCCGCGCCGAGGTGTGTCGGCTCTTGCCGGTCGCACGGCGCTCCAGGTCATGGCGGAATTCCTCCGGCGCGATCGCCAGCCCGGGCGGACAGCCGTCGAGCACGCAGCCGATCGCCGGCCCGTGCGATTCGCCGAACGTGGTGACGGTGAGGAGTTTTCCGAAACTGTTGCTGCTCAAGGCCTGCTTGACTCCGGTAAAAGGCTCTGATAACTGGATGGCGTCACACTGACGTGACAAAAGGAGAAATCATGAAGATTAACAAGCGTCTTGTTGCTTTCTGCATGCTTCTCGTCGCCATGGTAGCTGCGACCACTGCCCTTGCCGCACGCAGATATGCCTGGCAGGTTGGATACTTCGATGAAAACGGATACATGGTGGGTTCCATCACCTACCCTTGCGGTGGTGGGCAGACGATCGAAGGTGTTCTGGAAGGAACGCCAATCGAGATATGGAGCCAACCCTGCTACGGCTACGAGCCACCCATCGAACACTGACCAATAGACCGCCCGCCACTTCGTAATCGAGGTGGCGGGCACTCGCACCTATTTCAGTCCTTTCATTCGCGCGTACCTCACATCCTTGCATCCGCCAGCGCACGAATGTGCTTGTTGTGCCGGATCAGTTCGGCGCATTCCACCGCGAAGATGCCCATCTGCCCGACCTTGAATTCGATCCAGGCGAATTCAACTTCCGGCAGCAGCTTCGTCAGCGCGTGCTCGGATTCGCCGACCTCGCAGATCAGCAGGCCTTCCTGGCTCAGGTGCAGTGGTGCGTCGCGCAGGATCTTCAACACCAGATCCAGGCCGTCGTCTCCGGCGCGCAGGCCGAGTTCCGGCTCGAAGGAATATTCCTTCGGCAGCGCATCGGTCTCGTCGTTGGTGACATAGGGCGGATTGGTGACGATCAGGTCGTAGTGGCGACCGCCGAGGCCGGCGAACAGATCCGACTTCACCAGTTGCACATTGTCCGCATGCAGGCGCGCCTTGTTCTCGGCGGCCAGCGCCAGCGCGTCGTCGCTGATGTCGACGCCATCGACCTGCCAGTCGGGGTTGTAGTGGCCCATGGCGATGGCGATGCAGCCGGAACCGGTGCACAGGTCCAGCGCATGGTTGACCTCGCGTCCGCCCAACCAGGGCTCGAAACCGGATTCGATCAATTCGGCGATCGGCGAGCGCGGCACCAGCGCGCGCGCGTCGCTCTTGAAGCTCAGGCCGGCGAACCAGGCCTCGCCGGTCAGGTAGGCGACCGGCACGCGTTCCTCCACGCGGCGCTTGAACAGCGCCAGGATTTCCGCCTTCTCGGCACTGGTGACCCGCGCCTGGCCATAGGCCGGGCCCAGATCCGGCGGCAGATGCAGCGTGTGCAGCACCAGATGGGTCGCCTCATCGAGGGCGTTGTCGTAGCTGTGGCCGAAGGTCAGGCCGGCCTCGTTGAAACGGCTGGCGCCGTAACGGATCAGGTCGATGAGGGTGTGCAGTTCTGCGGCTGCGTCGGCAGTCATGGCGTAAAGGCGGGGAAATGGCCGGTGGGGTCCGGTTCCCGATTATAGGCGCTGCGCCGGTATCATGTCGGGTCCGCCGGCAAGCCCCGAAACCGCGGCCACGCCGGCCCTTCCGCGAGACCCGCCATGTTCAACAAGAAGTTCGGGATCATCCTGCTGCTGGCGCTGGCCGCCGGCCTGGGCCTGCTGGCCGCGCAGAAGTTCTTCGGTCCCGCCCGCCCCGCCCAGGCGTGGCCGGCCACGCAGGCGGTGACGATGTTCCCGCAGGCGCGCCCGCTGCCCGAATTCTCGCTGCGCCAGTCCGATGGTACGCAATTGGCCTCCGGCGAACTGAAGGGCCATTGGACCCTGGTGTTCCTCGGCTTCACCTTCTGCCCAGACGTCTGCCCGACCACCCTGGCCGAATTGGCCCAGTCGCAGAACCAGTGGCGTGCCCTGCCCGATTCCACGCGCCCGCGGGTGCTGTTCGTGTCGGTGGATCCGGAGCGCGACACGCCCAACAAGGTCGGCGAGTACGCGCACGCCTTCCATCCGGACACGCTGGCGGCGACCGCCGACGCGCCGACCCTGGAGAACTTCGCCAAGTCGCTGGGCTTCGTCTTCATGAAGGTGCCGGGCAAGGGCTTCGAGCAGAATCCCAACGACTATTCGATGGATCATTCCTCGGCCATCGCCGTGCTGGATCCGCAGGGTCGCCTGGCCGGCCTGATCCGCCCGCCTTTCCGGCCGGACGCAATCGCCACCGACATGAAGGCGCTGACCGAGGCCGCCGCGCGATGAGTCCGGTCACCGCGCTCACCTACGTCCTGCCGCATCGCCTGCTGTCTTCGCTGGCGCGCAAGCTGGCCTACTCCACTTCGCCGGCCATCAAGCAATGGCTGATCGACGCAGTGGTGCGCCGCTTCGGCGTGGATCTGTCCGAAGCCGCCGAACCCGACGCGCGTGCCTATCCAAGCTTCAACGCCTTCTTCACCCGCGCCCTCAAGCCGGGCGCGCGCGTCGCAGCCCCGGATCCACGCGCATTGCTGATGCCGGCCGATGGCCACATCAGCCAGTGCGGGCCGATCCAGGATGGCCGCATCTTCCAGGCCAAGGGCCAGTCGTTCACCGCCTCGGAGCTGCTGGGCGACGCCACCGACGCCGAACCGTTCCGCGACGGCCTGTACGCCACCGTGTACCTGTCGCCGCGCGACTACCACCGGGTGCACATGCCCTGGCGCGGCACGTTGCGTGAAACCGTGCACGTGCCCGGCCGCCTTTTCAGCGTCGGTACCGACGCGGTCGCCAGCGTACCGGGTCTGTTCGCACGCAACGAGCGCCTGGTCTGCCACTTCGATACCGACTTCGGCCCGATGGTCTCGGTGATGGTCGGCGCGCTGCTGGTGTCGGGCGTGGAGACGGTCTGGAGCGGCCTGGAGATTCCCGCCTACGGGGATCGCGTCACCCGCAAGGACTACCGCGGCCAGGGCATCACCCTGGACCGCTTCGAGGAGATGGCCCGGTTCAACTACGGCTCGACCGTGATCGTCCTGATGCCACCCGGCGTGGCGGAATTGTCACCGGAACTGCATGCCGAATCGCCGGTGCGGTTGGGGCAGGCGCTGGCAAGGCTGGAAGTCGCTACGGCGCAGTGACGGGCCAGGTCCGCCTACGACGCCGTCGATCTCGCGATACACCACTGCGCCGCCCAATAGCTCAGCAGCACCCACACGCTCGCCAGGGGAATTGCCATCGCGAAGCGGTCGATCGCCAGCAAGGCGTCGGAGAGCACGAAGCAGGCGCCGCCCACTGCGGCCAGGGTCGCGGCCCCGTCCGGACGCTGCCGCCAGACGCAGGCCGCTTGCGCCGCCATGCCCGCCAGCGCCACCACGTAGACGACCACGGGAGTCTTCAGTTCCGCCGGCAGATGCGGCCACAAGTACGCCAGGACAGCCGTGGCGATCACGCCATACGCGAGCACGGGCCAAATGGGACGGAGCCACTCGCCGCGCAACCGGAACGCCCGCAGGTAGCACAGGTGCGCCAGCAGGAAACTGCCCAGTCCGAAGGCGAACCAATCTCCCGGCAGCATCAGGAACACATCGCCCAGCAGCGACAGCAGCAGTCCCGCCAGCACCGCGCGCCGATAACCGTGTTCGTTCGCGGCGGTCCGCCACACCATGGCCGCGACCAGCAGCGTGGTCAGCGGTTTGAACAGGTAGTGCAGGATGCGCAGACCATCCGCCTCGGCGCCGACGATGGCGAGTGCCGCGCTGACGGCGACGGCAGCGACGGACAACCAGATTGCATTCCTTTGCATCGTTCCTCCGCCCCCGGTTCTTCAGATCATTTTTTGCAGCTTTCCAATTGGATCGACTGGCCCGGCCGCACGTTGTAGGCAGGCCCCTTCAGGCCATTGGCGCGCGCCAGCTTCTTCAGGTCGCACTGGTAGCGCTGCGAGATGCGGCCCAGCGTATCGCCCTTGGCGATACGGTACTCGCGCGCCTGCTTCGCCTTGGGTTCGGCGGGCTTGGGTTCGCCGGAAGCGACCGTGGTCGGCACGCCGGCCACCGGGGTCACGTCGCCGACCGCGACCGTACCGGTCAGGGCGGTGCGCTTGATGGCGGCGTTGACGTCGGCGCGCACCAGCGTGCGGGCCAGGTCGGCGCGCGGGCCGCTGACACAATGGCGGTTGTACAGGCTGACGATGCGGGTATTGGCCTTGAGCATCGTCCCGGCCGGAATCCATGCCTCGGCCTCGTAGCGCGGGTTGAGGTTGCGCAGCGCGCGCATGAAGCCCTCGCGGGTGCCGCCGTTGCCCAGGCAGATGGTCAGTTCGTAGATCGAGCTGTCGCGTGCCAGCCTCAGCGAGGCCGGATGCACGTCGACCTTGGGGAATTCCAGTCCGTACTGCTTGGGATGCAGGAACAGCCACGCCGCCGCGATCACCATCGGCACGTAGTCGCGGGTCTCGCCGGGGAACTGGCTGTAGACCACCTCGTCCCAGAAGCTGCGGCCCGGGTACTGCCGGTAGACGCGCCCGGCACGGCCCTCGCCGCCGTTGTAGGCGGCCAGCGCGAACTCGATGTTGTTGTTGAGTTCGCGCATGCGCTCGTTCATGTAGGCGGCGCTGGCCTCGCCGGCGAACGCCGGGTCGTAGCGGGTGTCGAAGCCGGTCCCGTCCGGGCCCAGGCCGAAGCGCTTGCCGGTCGCATACATGAACTGCAGCGGGCCGGCCGCGCCGGCGCGCGAAGTCGCGTGCACGCGGCCGTTGGATTCCTTGGCCATGATGCCGAACAGCAGCGCTTCCGGCAGCTTGCTGCGCTCCCAGTCCGGGTACATCTCCGCGCGCATGTTCTGGTAGTTCTCGTAGCTGGTGATCAGCGCGCTGCGCATGTCGGTCAGCCAGCGCCGGATACCCGCCTGCACCGCCGGGTTGTACTCGACCATCTTGTCGAAGGCGTGGCGCTGGTCGTTCAGCAGCGACGCGGCGCGCTGGGCTTCCGGGATGGCCTGTGCCACCGCGGAATGATCGCTGCCATCGTCGAGCGGATCGACGGTGGTTTCCTCTTCCTCCGCGCCACCGCCGTCGGACGCCTCCTTGAGCAGGCGCTTGTAGGTGGTCAGCAGGGTGTGGGTCTGGCAGCCGCGCTGCTTGATGCAGGCATCCAGCACGTCCTCCATGTCCTCCAGCGCGGCATCGGTTTCGGCGGTGCCCTTGGGGTCGTTGTTGGTCACCAGCACCAACCCGTCGCGGTAGCGCTTCTCGGCCGCGGCCATGCGCGCGTTCAGCACTTCGATGGCGGCCTTGTCCTTGGCCGAGACCCGCTGGGCATGCGCGGCCGGGGCCAGCGCCAGGAGGGGCAGGAAAACGGCCAGCAGGGGCCAGGGACGCAGCAAGGACTTCGGCAGGGACATCAGCACGCGCAATCGAAAACGGTCGCGGCAGGGTAGCGGCGCCCGGATCCGGGGGCAAGCCGAATACGTCACGACATTACGCCCGCAGACATGCCGGATCGCTAGAATCACCCGACCAGACCGCGAGGCACTCATGGATCCGATCCTGTTGGGCAAAGGCACCACCGACGACATCCCCGTCACCCTGCAGCCGAAGTTCGGCAACCGCCACGGCCTGGTGGCCGGGGCCACCGGCACCGGCAAGACCGTCACCCTGATGACCCTGGCCGAAGGTTTCTCGCGGCTGGGCGTGCCGGTGTTCCTGGCCGACGTGAAGGGCGATGTCGCCGGGCTCGCGGTGGCCGGCGACGGCAACGAGAAGGTGCTCCAGCGCGCCCGCGACATCGGCATCGCCGACTACGCCCCCGGCGCAAGCCCGGTGGTGTTCTGGGATCTGTACGGAAAGCTCGGCCATCCGGTGCGCACCACGGTCAGCGAAATGGGCCCCACCCTGCTCTCGCGCATCCTGGAGCTCAACGACACCCAGTCCGGCGTGCTGGACATCGTGTTCAAGCTGGCCGACGACCGCGGCCTGCTGCTGCTGGACCTGGAAGACCTGCGCGCCCTGCTCGGGCTGGTCGCCGACGAGCGCAAGGACATCTCCACCAGCTACGGCCTGGTCAGCGCGCAATCGATCGGCGCCATCCAGCGCGCCCTGTTGCGGCTGGAGCAGGAAGGCGGCGAGATGTTCTTCGGCGAGCCGGCGCTGGAACTGGCTGACCTGATGCGCACCCAGACCGATGGCCGCGGCGTGGTCAACATCCTGGCCGCGGACCAGCTGATCCTCAAGCCGCGCCTGTATTCCAGCTTCCTGCTGTGGCTGTTGTCGGAACTGTTCGAGACCCTGCCCGAAGTCGGTGATCTGGACAAACCCAAGCTGGTGTTCGTGTTCGACGAGGCGCACCTGCTGTTCGACGACGCCCCGCCCGCGCTGAAGCAGCGCATCGAGCAGGTCGTGCGCCTGATCCGCTCCAAGGGCGTCGGCGTGTATTTCTGCTCGCAGTTCCCCGACGACGTGCCGGACAACATCCTCGGCCAGCTCGGCAACCGCGTGCAGCACGCGCTGCGCGCGTTCACCCCGCGCGACCAGAAGGCGGTGAAGACCGCGGCGCAGACCTTCGTGCCCAATCCCAAGCTGGACGTGGCCGAGGCGATATCGCGCCTGGGGACCGGCGAAGCCTTGGTCTCGACCCTGCAGGACAAGGGCGTGCCCTCGCCCGTGCAGCAGACCCTGATCTCGCCCCCGCGCTGCCGGATGGGCGCCATCAACGAAAGCGAGCGGGCGCAGGTACGCGCCGGCAGCCCGGTCGGCGCCAAGTACGACAATCACATCGATCGCGAGTCCGCGTCTGAGATGCTGGCCAAGCGCGCCGACGCGGCCATGCAGACCGCGAATGCACCGGCCGCCAAGGCCGAGAAGGACGACCCCGATGCCGGCGGTTTCGGCCAGGCGGTCAAGGACGCGGTGTTCGGCACCAAGCGTCGCCAGGGCATGATCGAGACCATGGCCAAGCAGACCACCCGCACCATCGGGACCAAGCTGGGCAACCAGATCGTGCGCGGCATCCTGGGCAGCATCTTCGGCGGCCGTCGCTGATCACGACGCCGCGACGACATGTCCTTGGCCATGCAGGCGAGGCGGGCCGACGCCACCGAGATCGACGCGCTGGCGCGCCTGTGGCATGACGGCTGGCAGGACGCGCACGCCGCGATCCTGCCGCTGGAGCTGGCCCGCCATCGCACCCTTGCGAGCTTCGCCCGGCGCCTCGCGGACGGATTGCCGGCGGTGCGCACGCTCGGCGCGATCGGCCAGCCGCTGGGCTTCGCCATGATCCAGGGCGATGAGATGTACCAATTGTACGTAGGCGCCGCCGCGCGCGGCACGGGCGCCGCGGCCCTGTTGCTGGCGGACGCGGAAATCCGCCTCGCCGACACCGGGGTCACGCGGGCATGGCTGGCCTGCGCCATCGGCAACGAGCGCGCGGCGCGCTTCTACGCCCGCCAGGGCTGGGCGCGGGTGGGCAACATGATCAACCGCCTGGACACGCCGGACGGCGCCTTCGATCTGGAGGTGTGGCGCTACGAGAAGAACGTGGCCCGCGCTTGATTCCGCCGTCCCCGCCCTGATCTACCCTGTTCTCCACGTTCCTCCGCAAGGCTTTCCCACCCGCATGTCCCGCTGGCGTCCCCCTGCCGAAAAGAGCACCGCCCTGATCACCCGCGAAGGCCACGATCGGCTGAAGGCGGAACTGGACGATCTGTGGCGCGCCCGGCGTCCGGAAGTGGTCAAGGCGCTGGCCGCCGCCGCCGCCGAAGGCGATCGCTCGGAGAACGCCGAGTACACCTACCGCAAGAAACAACTGGGCGAGATCGATCGCCGGGTGCGCTATCTCAGCAAGCGGCTGGAAGCCCTGCGGGTGGTCGAGGGCGCGCCCTCGGATCCGGAAGCGGTGTTCTTCGGCGCCTGGGTGGAGGTGGAGAACGTCGCCAGCGGAGAGACCTCGCGCTACCGCATCGTCGGTCCCGACGAAACCGACGCGCCGCGCGGCTGGATCAGCATCGACTCGCCGCTGGCGCGGGCGATGCTGAAGAAGCGCATTGACGACGAATTCCCGGTGGAGCTGCCCGGCGGTCCGGCCCGATTCGCGGTGGTGGACGTCAGTTATGGCGCCTGATCAGAACAGCGGCGGCGGATAAGCGCGACCTTCGCGCAACGGACGAAAATAGTCTGCGTCTGCGTAGAAACCGGCATCCTGTTGCGGATGCCAGCCGGGGATGCCGGCCAGCGGCAATGGCCGCAGTTCCCTCGGATCTTCCAGGACTTCGCCGTTCCGGATCGCCGCCACGACACGCGCCACGTCCGTTTCCACCGCCGCGTCCCGCGCCACCACCACGCACTTGCCGACCAGTCGACGTCCCGGCAGCAGCGCCTGTTCCAGCAAGGCATGCCCGATCACCGCGATGACGGCGATGTCGCCCCGGCGCCAGCTGTCGGCATGCCCCCGGAACAACCCGGACCAATCGTGGCGATCCCAGGCATCGAGCAGCGATGCCTCGCGCACCCGCACGATCACGCCGCTTTCATCGAACTGGGTCAGCGCCTGCTGCGCGCGGTTGCGCTGGCCGTCGTCGCGGTCCGCGACATGCAGGCACTGGCGCGCATTGAGCGCTGCCTTGAGCGCGGGATGACGCGCCCAGACCAGGGCATTGAACAGATCGTGCCAATTGCCCGGACGCGTGGCGATGCGTCCCTGTGCGACGCGCACCTCGTAATGCAGGCCATCGGCCAGCAGCGCCTCGTCCTGGGCGATGAAATGCCGTCCGGGCAGCGGCAACCGCGTGTTGAGCAGGTCGATGCCGGGCCACTCGGCCGCAAGCAGCAGATCGCGACAAGCCGCCAGATCATCGAACAGCGGATGCGTGAAGGTGGCGGCCAGCACGTCGCCACGCGCCGGGGCCACGAAGCGGCGACGCTCCGCAACCGCGGCAGGCGCCGCTGCGTTCACAGCACCTTGAGGTCGATCGGTCCGGCGGCCGGCTGGGCGATCGCATCGCCGAACAGATCGTGCTCGTCGCTGTCGGTGATTTCCACGTCGACGAACTGGCCCGGCTTGAGCCCGAACTCCTCGCCGTTCTGGATGTGCACCAGGCCGTCGATCTCCGGCGCGTCCGCCGAGGAACGCGCCACCGCGATGCCGTCTTCCAGCAGGTCCACCAGGCAACGCTGCACGCTGCCGATCTTGGCTTCCAGGCGCGCGGCGGAAATCGCCGCCTGCCGTTCCATGAAGCGGGCCAGGCGCTCCTGCTTCACTTCCTCCGGCACCGGATCAGGCAACGCGTTGGCGGCCGCGCCTTCCACCGGCGAATAGGCGAACGCGCCCACCCGATCCAGTTGCGCCTCGTCGAGGAAATCCAGCAGCGCCTCGAATTCGGCCTCGGTCTCGCCGGGGAAGCCGACGATGAAGGTCGAGCGCAGGGTCAGCTCCGGACACATCGCCCGCCAGCGCTGCACGCGTTCCAGGGTCTTGTCGACCGCACCCGGGCGCTTCATCAGCTTGAGGATGCGTGGACTGGCGTGCTGGAACGGAATGTCCAGGTACGGCAGCACCTTGCCCTCGGCCATCAGCGGGATGACGTCGTCGACATGCGGATACGGATAGACGTAATGCAGGCGCGTCCACGCACCGAGTTCCGACAGTCCTTCGCACAACGCCTTCATGCGGGTGGCGTAGGTCTTGCCGCCCCATTCGCGCTCGGCGTACTTCAGATCGACACCGTAGGCGGAGGTGTCCTGCGACACCACCAGCAGTTCCTTCACCCCGCCGCGAACCAGGCGTTCGGCCTCGCGCAGCACCTCGTCGACCGGCCGCGAGACCAGGTCGCCACGCATCGACGGGATGATGCAGAAGCTGCAGCGGTGATTGCAGCCCTCGGAAATCTTCAGATAGGCGTAGTGGCGCGGGGTCAGCTTCAGGCCGTAGTCCGGCACCAGGTCCAGGAACGGGTCGTGCCTGGGCGGCAGCGCCGCGTGCACCGCCTCCATCACGCTCTGGTAGTCCTGCGGGCCGCTGATCGCCAGCACGTCGGGGTGCGCCTCGCGGATCTGCTCCGGGCGCTTGCCCAGGCAACCGGTGACGATGACCTTGCCGTTTTCCGCCAGCGCCTCGCCGATCGCGTCCAGCGATTCGGTCACCGCCGCGTCGATGAAGCCGCAGGTGTTGACCACCACCACGTCGGCCGCCTGGTAGGTGGGCACGATGTCGTAACCCTCCACGCGCAACTGGGTGAGGATGCGTTCGGAGTCGACCAGGGCTTTCGGACAGCCGAGGCTGACGAAGCCCACCTTGGGGTTCTGCAGGGACATGGAGACGGAAACGGAGAAAACGGCGGCACGCCGACGGGGCGCGGATTATAGCGCCTCGCCCCGGCCGCCCCTTCCCGGTGCCTGAATCCGGCGACCGTCACCCGCCGGTCCGGACGGATGGGCGACAATGCGCGCCTCGCTGGCAACGCAGGACTCTCCCCCATGGGCGAATGGATCACCCTCGAAACCGCGCGCGGCCCGGTGGCGGCCTGGCAGGCCAAACCGGCGGGTGCGCCCCGTGGCGGCCTGGTGATCATCCAGGAAATCTTCGGCGCCAACGCGCACATCCGCAGCGTCGCCGAACGCTACGCCGAGGCCGGCTACGCGACCCTGGCGCCGGCGTTCTTCGATCTGGTCGAGCCGGGTGTCGAACTGCCCTACGACCCGTCCGCCCACGATCGCGGCCGCGAGCTCATCGGCAAGCTGGGATTCGACGCCGCGCTCGACGTGGTATCCGCCGCCGCCGCCGCGCTGGCCTGGGCTGGAAAAGTCGGCACCGTCGGCTACTGCTGGGGCGGCACGGTCGCCTTCCTGTCCGCGCTTCGGCTGGGCCTGCCGGGCGTGAGCTATTACGGCTCCCGCAACCGCCTGTTCCTGGAGGAAATGCCATCCGGTTCGGCGTTGCCTGCGCCGGTGATGTTCCATTTCGGCGAACAGGACGCGTCGATTCCACCGGAAGCCGTGCAACTTCATCGCGACCGCTTGCCCGGCCTGCCCGTTTTCACCTATCCAGCCGGCCATGCCTTCAACCGCGACGCCAGTCCCGACATCCACGACGCGCCAAGCGCGGACCTGGCACTTTCGCGCAGCCTGGCATTCCTCGCGGAGCAGATCGGGTGAGCGGCTTCGAACCGGATTCCCGCCTGGCCCGCGACAGCCTGTTCATCGCCGATGGCCCGCTGTCGCAGGTGCGACTGATGAACGATCGTCGTTATTCCTGGCTGGTCCTGGTGCCGCGGGTGGACAACGTGAGCGAATGGCTGGATCTGGATGGCGGCCAGCAACGCCTGCTGCTCGCGGAGATCAACCAGGCGGGCGGATTGATCCGTGCGGTTCCAGGGGTGCAGAAGCTCAATATCGGCGCGCTCGGCAACATCGTGCGCCAGTTGCACATCCACCTGGTGGGACGCCACGAAGGCGATCCGGCCTGGCCGGGCCCCGTGTGGGGACATGGCCAAGCCGAGCGTTTTTCCGAAGCCGAACTGGCGACCGAGGTGGCGCGCTGGCGTCGGCTTCTGATCGCGTAGCGGCCCGTGTTCAGCGCGCGGCAACCACGCGTGTTCCGGCCAACAGATCGTGCAGGCAACGCCGGTCGCGGCGGAAGATGAAGAGGGGCTCTAGCGCGACAAGGAGTGTGCCAAATGGCACCAACGCCAACAGCCACCATGGCAGCTCACGCGCCAGCAGGATGCGCCGCAGGCCGGCGGGCTGGCCCGATGCATCGGTGATGCGCACACCCAGCATCAGCTTGCCGATGGTCTGCTGCCTCCTGGCCAGCAACCCCCCCTGCAACACCAGGAACGCCGCGAAACCAAGCAGGTAGTCGAGCGGGTGGCCGGCGGTGATGAAAGGCTCCAGCCAATACTCCAGCGTTGTCGTCGGGACACGCGCAGGCTGTTCCGCGCTCAATTGCCAGCCTGTCAGCGATTGCAGGCCATGACCCGCCCCGATCCACAACGCCGCCTGCAGCAATGTATCGATAATGCAAGCCACCAATCGTCGCCAACGCGCGGCCAGGACCACTTCGTGGCCCTTGTCATTCTCGACGAGTGCCGTGACGGGTGGCGTATACGGATTGGCGTCCATGTACCTGCGCCACGTTCAGGTCCGCGGCAGCGTCACGCCGGTCTGGCCCTGGTACTTGCCGCCGCGATCCTTGTACGAGGTTTCGCAGACTTCGTCGGACTGGAAGAACAGCATCTGCGCCACGCCCTCGTTGGCGTAGATGCGCGCCGGCAGCGGCGTGGTGTTGCTGAACTCCAGGGTGACGTGCCCTTCCCACTCCGGTTCCAGCGGGGTCACGTTGACGATGATTCCGCAGCGCGCGTACGTGCTCTTGCCCAGGCACACCACCAGGGTGTCGCGCGGGATGCGGAAGTACTCGACCGTGCGGGCCAGCGCGAACGAATTCGGCGGGATGATGCAGACGTCGGATTCGATGTCGACGAAGCTGCCGGGATCGAAGTGCTTCGGATCGACGATCGTCGAGTTGATGTTGGTGAACACCTTGAACTCGCGCGAGCAGCGCACGTCGTAGCCGTAGCTGGAGGTGCCGTAGCTGACGATGCGCTCGCCGTTGACCTGCTTCACCTGTCCCGGCTCGTACGGCTCGATCATGCCGTGCTGCTCGGACATGCGGCGGATCCAACGGTCACTCTTGATGCTCATGCAGGGTTCCTGTTGCGGAGACGGGTGCGGACGGGGCCGCCATTGTAGGGCAGCCCGGCCCCTCGCCCGAGCGGGCCGGGACGAGGCCGGGTCAGACCAGCGAGGAAAGAATCGAAGGCTTGGCCCGTGGCCGGGATTCCAGTTGCGCCACCAGCGCTCGCGCCGCCTGCCGGTAGGCCTGCGCGGCGGCCGAATCCGGCGCGGCCACGACCACCGGCCGCCCGGCATCGCCCTGCTCCCGGATCGCGATGTCCAGCGGCAACGATCCCAGCAGCGGCACGCCGTACTGCGCCGCCATCCGCTGGCCGCCCCCCTCGCCGAACAGGTGCTCGACGTGTCCGCAACTGGAACAGGTATGCACCGCCATGTTCTCGACGATGCCCAGCACCGCGACCTCGACCTTTTCAAACATCTTCAGTGCCTTGCGCGCATCCAGGGTGGCGATGTCCTGCGGGGTGGTGACCACCACCGCGCCCGCCACCGGAATCTTCTGGGCCAGGGTCAACTGGATGTCGCCCGTACCCGGCGGCAGATCGATCAGCAGGTAGTCCAGATCACCCCACAGGGTGTCGGTGAACAACTGCATCAGCGCCGAAGTCGCCATCGGGCCGCGCCAGATCATCGGCGTGTCCTGATCCACGAGCAGGCCAATCGACATCGCCTCCACGCCGAACGCCCGCATCGGCTCGATGGACTTGTTGTCCGGGCTGTCGGGCCGCCCCGACAAACCGAGCATGGCCGGGATGCTGGGGCCGTAGACGTCGGCGTCCAGCAGCCCCACCCGGGCTCCGTCGGCATGAAGCGCCAACGCCAGGTTGACCGCGGTGGTGGACTTGCCCACCCCGCCCTTGCCGGAACCGACGGCGATGACGTTCTTGACGCGGGGGGAAGGGCTCAGGGTGCCCTGGACGGCATGGGGGACGACGGTTTGGGGGGTCATGTTCTGCGTTGGATGAGCGATGCCCGTCGCCCGGAAGGGCGCTGGCCGCCTGGGCGGGGCGCCGGGCAACAAGGAAGGTGCGGCGCACAGTTTAGGTGATCGGGGGGAAAGGTCCGGCTGCCCGCTCTGGCGCCTGCGACGGCGGCTCCACCTGCCCAGTTAACGGTGCCTCAGCACGGCCTTCGACCGGATCAAAAGGGTCTTGGCGGGATTTCCGTAACATATTGATTTAAAACAAATTACCCAAAAGTGACATTGTGCAACGCTACAAATCCGCCAAGAGTTTTGCGACAAACATCACAAAATAAAAAGAATTTTGATTTCACTGAGACGCGAATCACACCATTCGTTAATGTCATGTTAGTTTCGTAACAAGGATTTCACTTTGATGCGGCAGGCCAATGGAATGGCCATGGGGCCCGCATCTATATCTCAAGGGGATTCACTACATGCCAGTTCGCAATACGCGCGCATTGAAGCGCAACCGCCTGTGCGCCGCCCTTTTCGCGGCGTTCGTGCTGCCCGCCACCGCCGCAGCCGCCCAGGAAACCCAGCAAGAACAGGAACAAGCCTCGGCTCCCGCCAAGGCCCAGAATCTGGACAAGGTCGTCGTCACTGGCTCACGCATCTCGCGCGTGGACGTGGAAGGTCCGTCGCCGGTGACCGTGATCACCGCGGCCGACATCGAGAAGGAAGGTTTCTCGACCGTCTATGACGCGCTCAACACGTTGAGCCAATTCACCGGCTCCGTGCAGAACGAATTGAACCAGGACGGCTTCACCCCGAATGGCAGCTTCCTGAACCTGCGCGGCCTCGGCCCTGGCTACCAGTTGGTCCTGATCAACGGCCGTCGCACCTCCGACTATCCCATGCCGTACAACAGCCAGTCGAACGCGGTGAACCTGGCCGCCATCCCGTCGGCGGCGATCGACCGTATCGAAGTCCTGTCGGGTGGTGCTTCCGCGATCTACGGTTCGGACGCGGTGGCCGGCGTGGTCAATGTGATCCTGAAGACGAATTACGAAGGCGACCTGGTAACCGTGCGCGCAGGCACCACGACCCGTGGCGGCGGCGACACCGGTCGTTTCCAGTGGGTCGGTGGCAAGACCGGCGACAAGTGGAGCTTGACCTACGCCACCGAGTATCTGGAGCGCGAAGCCATCTACGGCTTCCAGCGTGAATTCATGGACTCGTTCCGCGACGACCCCAGCCTGTCGGATCCGGCCAATGCGACCACCGCCTATGAAGGTGTGCGTTTCACCGTACGTCGCGACGCCAATGGCAACCCGACCACCGGTCCGGGCAGCGCGGTGCGCGAGTACCCGGGCGGCGCCCAGGCCGTCTGCGATCGCTTCAGCGAGTTTGAAGCCTTCAAGTCCAATCCCGCGCTCGCTGCGCCCGATCGCTGCGGCTACTTCGGCTGGCCGGCCGGCCAGTCCATCCGCAACTCGGACAAGAACCTGTCCGCGTACCTCTATGGCACCTACGATTTCGACGGCAATACCCAGGCCTGGGCGCAGTTGAACATCGTCTCCTCGGAAGCGAAGGTAGCGAGTTCGTCCCGCTTCGTTCAGAGCGGCGGCGGGCTCGGCGTCGGCAACTTCTACGATCCGAACTACAACGCCGTGCTCGGCAACGTGCTGCGTTTCATCACCCCGAGCGAAATCGGTTCCGGCGGTGGCCAGCCCAGCACGTTCAAGGAAACCTCCATCGACATCGCGGCCGGTCTGCGCGGCACCCTCTTCGACAACAAGTTCGACTGGGATGCCACCATCTCGCATGCCCGTTACGATATGAAGGAGGAATTCTCCTATCTCGTCGCCGGCAAAGTGCGCGACTACTTCTTCGGACCGAACCTGGGCACGCATGCCGCAACCGGCCTGCCGATCTACGCGCTCAACGTCGGCCGCCTGATGAACCCGCTCAGCCCGGGCCAAGTCGCGGAGATGACGTCGCGCTACAAGAACGAAGCCGATTCGCAAGTCACCCAGGGCTCCTTCGTGATCAGCGGCGACCTGTTCGAACTGCCCGCCGGTCCGCTGGCCATGGCCGCGGTGCTGGAAGGTGCTACCCAGAAGTACGACGTCAGTCCCGATGATCGCCTGCTGCTCAACTACACGGGCAACGACGCGCCGATGGGCCTGACCGCCACTGCAGGCGGTGGCAAGCGTGATCGCTATTCGTTCGGCCTGGAGTTCAGCATTCCGATCTTCGAAACCCTGAAGGCCAGCCTGGCCGGCCGCTACGACAAGTTCAACGACGCCAGTGACATCAATGGTGCGTTCACCTGGTCCACCGGCCTGGAATGGCGTCCGATCGACAGCCTGCTGCTGCGCGGCTCCTACGCCACCAGCTTCAAGGCCCCGGACATGCACTACATCTACGCGGGTGAGTCGGGCTTCTATCTGTACATCATGGACGAGTATGCCTGCCGCGAGGCTGGCCTGAACCCGACCGTGACCACGGAGTGCGGCGGCGGCACCGACTACAACTACCAGGTGTTCGGCACCCGCAAGGGCGACCCGCGCCTGGACGCGGAGGAAGGCAAGTCCTACACCGCGGGCGTGGTGTGGGATGCACGTGACAACCTGTCGCTGTCGGTCGATTACTACAACATCGAGCTGGAAGGCGCGATCAGCGATCTGACCGGCCTGCTGTTCCGCGAGGAAGCCGCCTGCCTTCTGGGCACCAATCGAGATGGCAGCGCGGTGGATCAGAACTCGCCGCGTTGCGCGGACTTCACCAGCCGCGTGGTCCGCGACCCGACCACCGGTGAAGTGCTCGAGTTCCACACCTATCCGCAGAACCAGGTGCTCACCAGGACCTCCGGTATCGATGCCCGTGCCACCTACAACATCGATACCGATCGTTTCGGCGATTTCAATGCCGAGCTGTCCTGGACCCACGTGCTGAAGCTGGAAGCGCAACAGTTCCCCGGCGAGCGGATGGAAGATCGTCGCGATCATCCGCAGTTCTTCAACTTCCGCAGCCGCCTGAACTGGCAGATGGGTTGGACCAAGAACGACTGGAACGCCACGGTATACGGCTATCGCTGGGGTTCGCTGCCAAACTGGGCCGAGACCTCGCGCATCGCGCCGTACATCATGTGGAACGCCAGCCTGCGCAAGAAGATCACGGACAAGGCCACCATCGGTGTCTACGTCAACAACGTGTTCAACAAGCTGCATCCGCGTGACGACACGTTCAACTCGTATCCCTACTTCTGGCGCGCGTTCAGCCCGGTCGGTCGCGAGGTGTTCGTCCAGTTCGACTACAAGTTCAACTAATCGACTGGTACCGCAACGGAAAAGCCCGGCTCACGCCGGGCTTTTTTGTTTTTGACCGCAGGCCATTCAAGGCTCATCCCGGCTGGGATAATTAAAATTACTCTTTAAGAATCAATCCCTTGAGATTGTAGAAATGTGAATTTCGTCGTGTTAACGTCGATTTAACGGAGGATTCGGGGGTGCCAGGGACTGGCCAGTCGTCACATTTCGACCAGAATTGGGGGTGGTGTTTATGCGTAATGGCAATGCGCGCTCGTTCCAGCGCAATCGGCTCGCGACCGCGATGTTCGCGGTCCTCCTGACACCTGTCCTGGCTTACGGCCAGGAGACACAGCAACCGGAATCCTCCTCGCCTCCGGCGGAGGGCACGCAGACGCTGGACAAGGTCACCGTGACTGGATCGCGCATCAAGCGCGTGGATGTCGAAGGTCCCGCTCCTGTCGTCGTGGTGACTGCCGCGGACATCGAGAAGGAAGGTTTTTCCACTGTTTACGACGCGCTCAATACGCTGACCCAGTTCACCGGCAGCGTGCAGAACGAACTGGTCCAGAACGGTTTCACCCCGAATGCCAGCTTCCTCAATCTGCGTGGCCTGGGTCCCGGCTATCAGCTGATCCTGATCAACGGCCGGCGCGCCGCCGACTATCCGCTGCCGTACAACAGCCAGTCCAATGCCGTGAATCTGGCCAACATCCCGGCAGCGGCCATCGAGCGCATCGAGGTGCTGACGGGCGGCGCATCGGCGATCTACGGTTCAGATGCGGTCGCCGGCGTCGTCAACATCATCATGAAGACCAACTTCGAGGGTGATCAGCTCTCGGTGCGTGCCGGCGCCACCACCCGCGGTGGCGGCGATACCGGTCGGCTCCAATGGGTTGGCGGCAAGACCGGCGACAACTGGAGCCTCACCTACGCCTTCGAGGCACTCGAACGCGAAGAGATCTTCGCCTCCCAGCGCAGCTTCATGGATTCCTTCTACGACGAGCCTGGCCGCTCGCGTGACGATATCAATCCCACCGAAGGCCTGTTGCTGTTCGACGGCTTCAACAGCTCGCGCATTTTCCCGGATGGCGCGCAGGCCACCTGCGACCGCTTCAAGGATTTCGAGGTCTACTTCTTCGAGACCTCGTCGGTCTACACGGGCCCGCGCTGCGGTTACCCCGGTTACCCGGCCACCCAGTCCATCCGCAACTCCGACAGCAACCAGTCCGCCTATCTGTACGGGACCTGGGACTTCGACGGCGGCATGCAGGGCTGGGCGCAGTTCAACTACACGCGGGCCAAGGCGCAGTTCACCTCCGGCACCCAGTTCTGGACCACGCCGGATTACATCTTCGCGCCCAACGTGACCTCCGAGGCGATTCCCTTCGGCGCCTTCGTGCAGCCCCAGCGCATCTTCACTCCCTCGGAAACGGGCGGCAACCTCGTGACCACCAGCGAGGAGAAGTCACTCGACTTCGCGGCCGGCCTGCGGGGCAGTTTCGCCAATGGCCGTTTCGACTGGGATGCCACGCTCTCGCGCTCCGAGTACAAGCTCAATACGTCCCAGCCGCGCTTCCTCGCCAATCCGCTGAACGATTACTTCCTCGGCGAATCCCTGGGCCCGGATCCTTATTTTGGCGCCTACGATTCCTTCGAGCTCAATCTCGACCGTTTCTTCAATCCAATCGATCCGGCGACCTTCGCTTCGCTGAACACCATGGTCCGGGATCGCGCGGAATCCAGCGTTACCCAGGCGAACTTCGTACTTTCGGGCGACCTGTTCGAGTTGCCGGCCGGCGCGGTCGGCATGGCGGCGGTCCTGGAAGGCGCCAAGCAGAAGTACGAAGTCAAGCCCGATGCGCGTACCTCGCCCACATATACCGGCCCGGAGCCGATCTACAATCTGACCAGTTCCGGCGGGCAGGGCGATCGCACGCGCTACGCGCTCGGCGTCGAGTTCAGCGTGCCCATCACCAGCAACTTCAAGGCCAACCTGGCGGGCCGTTACGACAAGTTCGATGACATCAGCGAGATCGATGGCGCCAGCACTTGGCAGGTCGGCCTCGAATGGCGGCCGATGGAAAGCCTGCTGCTGCGTGCCAGCCATGCCACCAGCTTCCGCGCTCCGGACATGCACTACATCTTCGCCGAGGAATCCGGATTCTTCACCCAGATCTTCGACGAGTACAAGTGCCGTCGCGATGGTTTCGATCCGCGCGTGAGTCCCAACCCCTGCGCAGGCGCGGACTACAACTACCAGGTGTTCGGCACTCGCCGTGGCGATCCGAACCTGGAGGCCGAAACCGGCAAATCGACCACCGTCGGTTTTGTCTGGGACGTCACCGAGCAGATGTCGTTCTCCGTGGATTACTACAACATCGAGCTGAAGGACGCGGTGGGCGACATCTCCGGCCTGCTGTTCCGCAACGAAGCCGACTGCCTGCTGGGGCAGACGCGCGACGGGCAGCCGGTGGACCCCAACTCCAGCACCTGCCAGTTCTACACCGCTCTGGTCGAGCGTGCCGGTTCCGGCGGATTGGCTGACGAGCAGGTCGAACAGTTCCGTTCGTTCCCCATCAACCAATCGCTCAACAAGACCAGCGGCATCGATGCGGCATGGCGTTACGATCTGGACACGGATCGCTGGGGTTCGTTCGGCTTCCAGCTGAACTGGACGCATGTGCTGAAGCTCGACTTCCAGGAGTTCGAAGGTGGCGACATGATCAATGTCCGCGACCATCCCCAGTACTTCAATTTCCGCAGCCGCATCAACGGTACGGTCAGCTGGGAGAAGAACGACTGGCGCGCCGCGGCCTACTACACCCGTTGGGGTTCATTGCCGAACTGGGCCGAAACCGGACGCATCGCGCCCTACATCCTGTGGAACCTCAACGTCGCGAAGAAGATCACGGACAAGGCAACGGTGGGTGTGTACGTCAACAACGTGTTCGACAAGCTGCATCCGCGCGACGACACCTTCAACACGTACCCCTACTTCTGGCGCGCGTACAGCCCGATTGGTCGCGAGGTGTTCCTGCAGTTCGACTACAAGTTCAATTGATCGGACCCGTAGTCCACGCAATATCGAAAGCCCGGCGCAAGCCGGGCTTTCTTTTTGGCGACTGCTTAACCAAGCCTGTCCACTCGCCTTCACAAAACGTAACAAACGTTACAGTGGCAGTTAAATGCGTGTTAAGTTCGCCGCCCCCCAGGAATGTCGGGGAACTCTGTGGTCTGGCTGAGGGAACAGCGCGAAGGGCCGCACCTTTTGCAATCCGTTCCAAGGAATAACAAGCAAATGCCAGTTCGCAACATCAAGCGGAGCCGCCTGACCGCGGCGATGGTCGCCGTCCTGTTGGCCCCGACCGCCGCTTTCGCTCAAGACGCCTCCCCCGCTCCCGCCGGCGACACCACCAACCTCGACAAGGTCACGGTCACCGGTTCGCTCATCCCCCAGACCCAGCTGGAAAACTTCACCCCGGTCACCACGATTTCCGCCGAGGACATCAAGACCCGTGGTTTCACCAGCATCGCCGATGCCCTGCAGCAGTCCGCGTTCTCCACCGGCGGCATCCAGGGCGGCCAGACCTCTGCCGCGTTCACCCAGGGCGCCGAGACGGTCAGCATGTTCGGCCTGGATCCGGGCTACACCAAGTACCTGATCGACGGCCGCCCGATGGCCAACTATCCGGCGCTGTACAACGGTAGCGATACCTTCAACAACATCAGCGGCATTCCGATCGATCTGGTCGAGCGCATCGAGATCCTGCCGGGCGGCCAGTCCTCCCTGTACGGTTCGGACGCGATCGCCGGCGTCATCAACATCATCCTGAAGAAGAACATGGACGGCGGCGCGCTCAGCGTGCGCGGCGGCGCCTATGGCGACGGCGGCGGCGACAGCTTCCGCTTCAGCCTGGCCAAGGGCTTCACCGGCTACGACGGCCGCCTGAACGTGCTGGCCGGCATCCAGGCCGAGACCAAGGATCCGATCTGGGGCTACCAGCGCGATCTGACCAAGCAATACAACGTCAACGGCTACACCGCGCCGCTGGCCAGCCGCGACTACCTGGTCGCCGGCTACCGCGACTACGCGGCCAGCGGCGGCATCCGCCCGGCCAACAACGGCTACCTGTTCCTGGATCCGAACAACTGCGCCAACGTCAGCGGCCAGTTCGGTGGCACCGAAGGGCTGCAGAACCGTCCGGGCTTCGGCCAGTACTGCGGCTCGTTCAGCACGCCGGGTTACCGCACCATCACCAACGGCAAGGAATCCGCGCAGGCCTACGGCCACGCGACCTTCGATGTCAGCGACAGCCTGCAGTTGTACGGCGACGTGCTGTACAGCCATGAAGAAGTGAAGTACGCCACCGGTTCGGCCTACACCTGGTGGAGCACCAGCGCCAAGTACGGCTACTTCTACGATCCGGACCTCGATGCGCTGGTCAACCTGCAGCGCGCGTTCTCGCCCGAGGACATCGGCGGCGAAGGCTACCGCGACATCATGAACACCGATCGCAGCAGTTCCTACTCGGTGACCTTCGGCGCCAACGGCGTGCTGGGCAACTGGGACTGGGATCTGGGCCTGACCCGCACCGAGTACCGCCTGAAGCAGCGCCGCTTCGCCCGCTGGGCGGATCCGATCAACGACTACTTCGAGCAGAACGTGCTGGGCCCGCAGCTGGGCCTGGATCCGGTGCAGGGCCTGTATCCGGTGTTCCGTCCGGACTACGCGGCGTTCTATACCCCGATGTCGCCGGCCGACTTCGCCAGCTTCACCGGTTTCGCGACCTCGCGCAGCAAGACCTGGGACAACATGCTGCGCGCGCAGGTGACCAACAGCGCGCTGTTCTCGCTGCCGGGCGGCGACGCCGGCCTGGCCGTGGTGGTCGAAGGCGGCAACCAGGGTTGGGACTACACGCCCGACGCACGCCTGATCGCGGATCCGGAAACGCTGGAATCGCAGGTGTGGGGCACCACCGCCGTGAGCGGCGCCGGCCACCGCACCCGCTACGCGGTCACCAGCGAACTGCGCCTGCCCGTGCTGGAGCCGCTGACCGTGACCCTGTCCGGCCGCTATGACGCGTTCGACGCCTACGGCGAAACCGTCGACAAGCCGACCTACAGCATCGGCCTGGAGTACCGCCCGATCGAAAGCCTGCTGCTGCGCGGCAAGTACGGCACCGCGTTCCGCGCGCCGACCCTGTCCGACACCTTCCAGGGTGTCAGCGGCTACTACGACCAGGTGACCGACTACTATCGCTGCGCCCAGGAAGGCTACCTGCCGGGCAACACCGCCGACTGCGCCTATGACGACTCGCAGTTCTTCGGCCAGCAGGCGGGCAATCCGAAGCTGGAGCCGATCACCGCGGACGTGTGGAGCGCCGGCGTGGTCTGGGCGCCGAGCAGCAACCTGTCGATGTCGGTGGACTACTTCGCGTGGGACATCGAGAACGAAGTCGACCTGCAGAGCACCGACCAGCTGTCGCTGATGGAGTACTACTGCCGCACCGGCCAGATGGACACCGGTTCGCAGGGTTGCCAGAACGCGCTGGCCTGGATCACGCGTGACGGCACCGGCGCGATCGAGACCGTGTTCACCCCGAAGGTCAATGTCGCCAAGCAGAAGCTGCGCGCGGTCAACGCCAGCGTCAACTACCTGCTGGACATCGGTCGCTTCGGCGCGCTGAAGTTCGCCGGCAACTACACCAACACGCTGAAGCACACGGTCACCCCGCTGCCGGGCGATCCCGCGATCGACCTGCTGCGCGACCCGTACTCGATGTGGGTGTATGACGCGTACGCCAAGACCCGCGCCGACCTGTCGGTGGCCTGGAACAAGGACAAGTGGACCACCACGGTCTATGCGAACCGCATCGGCAAGACGCCGAACTGGGTCGCGTACAACACCCGTGGCTTCACCGATCCGCGCGCCGGCTGGTGGGCGCCGTACATCACGTACAACATGAGCGTGAACTACGCGCCGATGGACAACCTGGAATTCTCGTTCATGGTCAACAACGTCCTGGACAAGACCCCGGAAGACCAGGCCCGCAGCTACCCCGGCAACGAGGCCACGCCGTACAACAACTACCTGTACAACGTGTACGGCCGTTCGTTCTTCGTGGAAGCGCGCTACAAGTTCGGCAAGTAACCGCTGGACACACAGCAGTACCAAAAGCCCCGCCGCAAGGCGGGGCTTTTCTTTTTCGTGTCCGGCAGGCTTTCCGGGCCAGGCGTCGGGGCGACCGGCCGCGGCCTGAACCGCCCGGCCCCGCCGCTTCCATACGCCAGCGGATGCGGTATAAAGGAGGCCATTCCGGCGGGTTCCGCCGGTTCGTCCAAGACTCCCTGGGAGGGGAACATGCGCAAGATCCTGACCGCCACCCTGCTGGCCCTGCCGCTGCTGGCGGCATCCCTGGCCGCTTCCGCCGCCGACGGCGCGGTGGGCCGCTGGAAGACCATCGACGACAAGACCGGCAAGGTGAAGTCGATCGTGGAGATCTACACCACCACCAATGGCTCGCTGGCCGGCAAGGTGGTCGACGTGCTGCACTCGGATCGCGGCCCCAACCCGACCTGCGACAAGTGCACCGGCGATCGCAAGGACAAGCCGGTCAAGGGCATGGTGATCCTGTGGGGCCTGAAGGCCGACGGCGCCAACGAATGGAGCGGCGGCACCATCCTGGATCCGGCCAACGGCAAGACCTACAAGTCGAAGATGGAACTGCAGGCCGGCGGGCAGAAACTGGACGTCTCCGGCTGCATCGCATTCATCTGCCGCGCACAGACCTGGCAGCGCGAGTAAGCGCCGTCACATCCAGCGTTCCCGACAGCCCGGCCCCGCCGGGCTGTCTTTTTTGGGCCATGCGATAATGACCGACTCCCCGCAAGCCGCCCGCCATGAGCCGCACCGCCCTCGTCACCACCGCCCTGCCCTACGCCAACGGTCCGCTGCACCTGGGCCACCTGGTGGGCTACATCCAGGCCGACATCTGGGTCCGTGCCCGCCGCCTGGCCGGGAACACCACCCATTTCGTCTGCGCCGACGACACCCACGGCACCCCGATCATGCTGGCGGCGGAGAAGGCGGGCACGACGCCGGAAGCTTTCGTGGCGGACGTACAGGCCGGCCACGAGCGTGATTTCGCCGCCTTCGGCGTGGCGTTCGATCACTACGATTCCACCAACTCGGCGATCAACCGCGAGCTGACCGAAGCGTTCTACGCCAGGCTGGCTGCCGGCGGCCATATCGCGCGCCGCAATGTCGCCCAGTTCTACGATCCGGCCAAGGGCATGTTCCTGCCGGATCGCTACATCAAGGGCATCTGCCCCAACTGCGGTTCGCCGGATCAGTACGGCGACAACTGCGAGGTCTGTGGTGCGACCTATGCGCCGACCGATCTGAAGGAACCGAAGTCGGTGCTGTCGGGCGCGACGCCGGAAATCCGCGACTCCGAACATTTCTTCTTCGAGGTCGGTCGTTTCGAAGGCTTCCTGCGCGAATGGCTGGCGGGAGACGTGGCCCTGCCGGGCGTGAAGGCCAAGCTGATGGAGTGGCTGGACGCCGAGGGCGGCCTGCGCGCCTGGGACATTTCCCGCGATGCGCCCTACTTCGGCTTCGGCATTCCGGGTGCGCCGGGCAAGTATTTCTATGTCTGGCTGGACGCGCCGATCGGCTACCTGAGCAGCTTCAGGGTGTTGTGCGAAAAGAAGGGCCTGGATTTCGACGCGCATCTGCGCGCCGGGACCGAGGTGGAACTCCATCACTTCATCGGCAAGGACATCGTCAACTTCCATGGCCTGTTCTGGCCGGCGGTGCTGCACGGCACCGGCCATCGCGCGCCGACCCGCCTGCACGTCAACGGCTACCTGACCGTGGACGGCGCCAAGATGTCCAAGTCGCGCGGCACCTTCGTGAAGGCGCGCACCTACCTGGATGTCGGTCTGGAAGCCGAAGCCTTGCGCTACTACTACGCCGCAAAATCCTCCGGCGGCGTGGACGATCTGGATCTGAACCTGGGCGACTTCACCGCGCGGGTGAACGCCGATCTGGTCGGCAAGTTCGTCAACCTGGCCAGTCGCTGCGCCGGTTTCATCGACAAGCGCTTCGGCGGCCGCCTCGCCGACTCCCTGCCGGATCCCGCGATGTACGACCGCTTCGTCGCCGCGCTGGCGCCGGTGCGCGAGGCGTACGAGCGCAACGATCCGGCCGCCGCGATCCGCGCCACCATGGCGCTGGCCGACGAAGCCAACCGCTACATCGACGACCGGAAGCCGTGGGTGATCGCCAAGCAGGAAGGCGCCGATGCCGAGTTGCAGGCGGTCTGCACCCAGGGCCTGAACCTGTTCCGCGTGCTGGCCGCCGCGCTCAAGCCGGTGCTGCCGCGCACCGCGGAACAGGCCGAGGCCTTCCTCGCCGCGCCCGTCACCGCCTGGCCGGATCTGGATGCGCCGCTCACCGGCCGGAACATCCAGCCGTACGCCGCACTGTTTACCCGCATTGACCCGAAGTTGATCGACGCCATGACCGAAGCCTCCAAGGAAACCCTCGCTCCCGCCACCACCGCCACGCCGGCACCGGCCAAGGCCGCCCCGGCCGCGCCCGCCAAGCCGGAGACGGCCGGCGACGCGACCAGCCATATCGGCATCGACGACTTCGCCAAGCTCGATCTGCGCATCGGCAAGGTGCTGGCCTGCGAGTTCGTCGACGGTTCGGACAAGCTGCTGCGCTTCGAGCTGGACGCGGGCGATCTGGGCAAGCGCCAGATCTTCTCGGGCATCCGCGCCAGCTACGGCGAGCCGGAGAAGCTGGTTGGCCGCAACGTGGTGTTCATCGCCAACCTGGCGCCGCGCAAGATGCGTTTCGGCCTCAGCGAGGGAATGATCCTGTCGGCCGGTTTCGACGGCGGCGCGCTGGCCCTGCTGGACGCCGACGACGGCGCGCAGCCGGGCATGCCGGTCCGCTGATTCGTCCCCGCGATCGGACGTCCGCGACAGAGATCGGTCACGCGTCCATGTCTCGCGCCCCCCTCGCATGAACCACGCCACGCCCGCATTGGTCGAACGCCTGGACAGGCTGCTGCCGCAGACCCAGTGCGGCCAGTGCGGTTTCGACGGCTGCCGGCCCTATGCCGAGGCGATGGCGCGCGGCGAGGCGGATGTGGATCGCTGTCCGCCCGGCGGCGACGCCGGCGCGCATGCGCTGGCGCGGCTGCTCGACCGTCCCGCGCTTCCCTATGACCGCGCGCGTGGCGAACACAAGCCGCCGGCGGTCGCGGTAGTCGTCGAAGCCGACTGCATCGGCTGCACCAAGTGCATCCAGGCCTGCCCGGTCGACGCCATCATCGGCGGCGCCAAGCACATGCACGTGGTCATCGATCCGCTGTGCACCGGCTGCGAACTCTGCGTGCCGGCCTGCCCGGTCGATTGCATCGTGATGACGCCGGCTCCATAGCCGGCGTTTTCATCGTGCGCAGATATCCGCACGTATCCAGATTACTTCTACCGGCTACTTCCGCGGTGCCTTGCACGCCGAGCAGATGCGCTCGACCTGGTAGCCGCGCGCGCGCAGCTTCTCGACCACGCCGTCGCTGCCCAGCAGATGCAGCGCTCCCACGATCACCAGCGTGTCGTCGCTGGCGGACTCGGTCAGCCGCTTTTCGATCTTCGGCACCCAGTTGTCATTGCGATCGACGTTGATGCGCTGGTACAGGCGCGGGTACTCGCGCTTCATCTCGGCGGCCATTTCCTCCCACAGCATCGCGGCATCACCACGCCGCCAGGCCGCATGCAGTTTCTCGGTCTGGCCGGGCCCCTTCTCCGCCTGGTCCAGGACCTCCTTGAGGAATTGCCGCTGCTCCACCGCGTCCATGCCGTCCAGCAGGGTGATCTGATCCAGGGCCTGCTCCAGGCCGCTGGCCGGCTTGCCGGCGGATTTGGCCTGTTCCATGAAGTGCGCGTCCAGGCCGATCTTGGGATCCAGCCCCTGCCGCATCATCTCGGTCACGCTGATGGTCAAGCCGACGAACCAGGGCTTGAATGCGGCGAGATTGGCCACTGGCATCCCGTTCTTGGCGGCATAGGCCTCCAGCTTCGTCCAGGTGGCTTCGTCCAGATCATCGCGCAGGCTCTTGCCGTCGCTGCGCAGCGCAGCCTGCATCATCCGGGTCGACAGCGCCGGTCCCATTTCGTCCGGGGACAGTTCGAACATCACCGACTCGGCGTCCGCGAAAGCGCCGTCCACGTCCCGCGCCAGCGGATAGTCCGCAGGTTTCAGCATGTGGAAAGAACCGAGCAGATAGACGGCGTTGTCGCTGTCGGAAACCTTCCACAGCAGCGGTACCGGCGCTTCGCCCTGCGATTTTGGCGCATCGGCGAATGCCGGGGATGCAACCGCGGCGAGCACGGCCAGGCCAACGGCGCGCAGTCGGCGCATCTTCTTTCCGCGAGGTGTCTGATTCATTGCGTGGCCTTCTGTGAGGGGGGCGCCGTCGCCGCGGGCGCCGGCTTGTAGGTCTGTTCGCCGGCGCTGATCGCCAGATCCAGGCGGTTTTCCGGCGGTGGCAGCGGACAGGTCGCGAACGGCGTGAATGCGCAGGGCGGGTTGTAGGCTTGGTTGAAATCCAGCCAGACCTTGCCGTCGACGACTGGTGGCGCGTCCAGGAAGCGGCCGGCCGGATAGCTGCCATGGCCGCTGGTGCGATCAGCCAGCACGAAGAACAGTTCCCCGCCGGGATCGCCCAGCGCTTCGAGCCGATAACGGCGCCCGTCGCGTTCGAACTCCACCGCACCGGGGTTCGGCGACGGCGTGGTGGTGCCGGTGATGTCGACGATCGGGATCGTCTTGCCCGGCGGATGCGGCACGAAGCGGGCCTGGATTTTCCAGTCCGCGGCCGCCGGCCAGTACTTCAGGCCTGCGAACCGCACCCGACTTTCCGCGTCGGCGTGCTTCACCCGCAGCGCGTGGCGGCCACCGCGTTCGATCACCGTCAACCATCCTTTGCCGTCGTCGAAGCCGATGACACCGGGCGACTCGTCGTGATCGCTCGGTATCTCCACCTTGCTCCGGACAGGCCGGCCGTTGAAGGTCACCGCCACGCCCGGTTCGGGAGTGAAATGGATGCGCCCTTTCTCGTCGGACAGCATGCCCAGCCTGGCCGGTCCGACCGCCAGGCGGATGCCGCTGTCCGGCCCGCTGCCGATGTAGTGCGCCTTCAACTGGATCCAGTGCAGCCCGACCAGGCTGGTCCAGCCATCCGGCTTCAGCAATTCCTCGCGCCGCTGCGCGCGCCACTGATCCTCGGCCGCCAGGAACGCGGGATCCTGCGCCTTGCGTGCGGCATTGCTCCCGTCATCCGCCGCGTCGCGCTGGCACGAGGCCAGCAACAGCAGTCCAGCCATGCAGGCAAATCGTCGCCACGTTCCCATCACGTCCCCCGACTGAATCCCTGTTCGATTTCAGCAAGCCCGAATCGCCGCCACAGTACACCCGTATCGCCATGGCTCGCTTCGATCCGTTCGACCTCGCGCAGCAGGGCGTTCATTTCCGCCAGCGTCATGCCGCGCGGCGCGGGCACGCCGTGGCCGGCCATCACCGCGAGCAAGCGCTCCACGCGCGCGTCTTCCGGTTCCCGTGCATCATCGCCGCCAACAGCCGCCAGCACATCGCGCAGCAGCGCTTCCGGGTCGGCGTCCACCAGCAGCGCCGGAACCGCGCGCAGGCGCAGGCGTGTTTCGCCCGCCGGTTCGACGACCAGGCCCAGCGACGCCAGCCATGCCGCATTCCGCGCACCCCGTCGCGCCGCTTCCGGATCGACTTCCAGTTCCAGCGGCAACAGCAACGGCTGTGCGTGCAATCCGATGCCCGCGCGCGCCGCGTGCAGGCGTGCCAGCATCAACCGGCGGTGGGTGGCCGGCAGATCGAGCAGGACCATGCCCTGCGTGTCCTGGGCCAGCAGATAACGACCGTGCAGCACCGCGACCGCGAATCCCAGCGGCGGCACCTCGCCGTCCAGCATTGGTGAAAGCGGTGGCATCGAGGGCTGCGACGGCAACGCGCCATGTTCGCCATACAGGGCTTCATAGAAGGCACGCGCCTCACGCACCTGCGCCACCGCCGGCAAGGCGTGCGTGCCATCGGCGCCCTGCGGCATCGCCAGCGCGCGCGCCATCGTCGCGCGGGTTTCCGCCAGCGCTTCGTGCAGCGTCCCCAGGACGAAATCGTAGATCAGCCGCGCGTCGCGGAAACGCACCTCGTGCTTGGCCGGATGCACGTTGACGTCGACGCGGGTCGGTTCCAGTTCCAGGAACAGCACGTACGCCGGCTGGCGGCCATGGAACAGCACGTCCTTGTAGGCGCTCTTGGCTGCATGGCCGATGTTGCGATCGCGCACCGCGCGACCGTTGACGTACAGGTACTGCTGATCGCCGGTCGCGCGCGAATATTGCGGTTGCGCGATCCAGCCGTGCAGGCGCAGGCCGGCGGCGGCGTGCTCGATGCGCAGCGCCTGCTCCACGAAGGTGTCGCCGAGGGTCTCGCGCACCCGCGCCAGCGGATCCATGCCATCCGGCCGGTAGCGGCGCGCGGGCTTGCCGTCCACGCCGACCCGCAGTTCGATTTCCGGCCGGGCCAGCGCGAGCGAACGCAGCCACTCCTCGATATGTCCCAGTTCGGTGCGCCCGGCGCGCAGGAACTTGCGCCGCGCCGGCACGTTGTAGAACAGGTCCCGCACCTCCACGGTCGTGCCGGGCGGATGCGGCGCC
This sequence comes from Pseudoxanthomonas sp. 22568, assembly GCF_052044485.1. Lineage (NCBI taxonomy): Bacteria > Pseudomonadati > Pseudomonadota > Gammaproteobacteria > Lysobacterales > Lysobacteraceae > Pseudoxanthomonas > Pseudoxanthomonas sp. 22568. Next base: position 5,290 of record NZ_JBQENC010000010.1, on the reverse strand, counting down.
GGCGCCACTTCACCCAGTTGGCCGCCATCCACGCGCAACGCCGCGCCATGCGCGTCATCGAGGCGCCGCGACGTCAACAGGAAACGGCTCACCGACGCGATCGAAGGCAATGCCTCGCCGCGGAAACCCAGGGTGGCGACGGCTTCCAGATCATCCAGCGACGCAATCTTGCTGGTCGCGTGGCGCGAGATCGCCAGCGGCAGTTCCGCGGCCGGAATGCCGCCGCCATCGTCGCGAATCCGGATCAGGCGGATGCCGCCCTCCTCCAGATCGATGTCGACGCGGCGCGCGCCCGCGTCCAGGGCGTTCTCCACCAGTTCCTTGACCACCGACGCCGGGCGCTCCACCACCTCGCCCGCGGCGATCTGGTTGATGAGGGTGTCGGGCAGTTGGCGGATCGGCACGTCGGGGCGGCGTGTTCGCCGTCGCGGGAAGTCAGTGCGGATGATAGCCGAGCGCTGGCCCGACGCGGTGCGCTCAGGGGGCGCCGGCGGCTCCGCCCGCGGCGGCGCTGCGCGCCTCGGCTTCCGCCTGCGCGCGCGCGGCGAACAGCGTGCCCGGCGGCGGCTGGCGGGTGAAATAGGTATTGACGCCATCCAGCACGGCGGCGGCGACCTTGCGCTGGTAGGCCGGATCCTTCAGCCGCTTCTCTTCGTCCGGATTGGAGATGAAGGCGGTTTCCACCAGCATCGACGGCATGTCCGAGGTACGCAGCACCGCGAAGTTGGCGCGTTCGATGTTCGGCTTGTGGTTGTTGCCGACCCGTTTCAGGCCGTCGAGCACGTGGTTGGCCGCGTCTTCCGAGGCGCGCATGTGACCGCTCTGGGCCAGATCCAGCAGCACCGAACCCAACGTGTTGTCGACCTTCTGCAGGGCCACGCCGCCGATCAGGTCGGAGGCGTTTTCCTTGTCCGCCAGCCAGCGCGCGCGTTGCGAGGACGCGCCTTTCAGCGACAGCACGTACACGGAGGAACCCCGCGCCGAGCGGTTTTCCGCCGCGTCCGCGTGGATCGACACGAACATGTCGGCGCCCGCCGCACGGGCCTTGCGGGCGCGCATGTTGAGCGGGATGAAGACATCGCTGTCGCGGGTCATGTACGCCTTCATGCCCGGCGTGGCGTTGATCTGGCGCGCCAGTTCGCGGCCGATCGCCAGCACGACGTTCTTCTCGTAGGTGCCGCCCATGCCGACGGCGCCCGAATCCTGGCCGCCGTGGCCGGGATCGATGGCCACGATCAGTGGACGCATGCCGGCGCGCATGCCGACCCGCGGCGCCGGTTCCTGCGGCACGGACGCGACCGTGGAAGCCACCTCTCCCGGTGCCGGCGTGGCCGGCTTTCCGGTGGCGATGGTGTACGGAACGCCACCTGGCGTCACACCGGCGGCGTTCGGCTGGGCCGGCGCGACCTGCGTGGTCGCCTGCCCGTTGAGGATGGCCTGCGGCGATGGCGACGACGTCGGTTGCGACGGCGCGTTCTGTTCGGCCGGACGCGTGGCCGGCGTGGTGGCCGGTGCGTTGGCCTGCTGCGCGACCTGCGCCGCCAGGGCGGCGGTGGCCTGGCCGGCCGAAGGCGTCGATGCAGCCGGTGGCGGCGCGGTCGTTGCCGGGGTCGTCGCGTTGTTCGATGCGGATGCAGGCGTGGTCGCGGCCGGCGCCTTGGCGACGGCGGGACCATCGCCGGGCCACTCGATGACCAGGCGCGCGCCGCCCTCCGCGGCCTCCACGCGTGGCTTGAGCGCGGTGACGGGGCCGGCCAGATCGAACACGACCCGCAGCGTGCCGGGATTGGGTTGGCCGGTGCGCACCGCCGTGACGATGCCCTGTCCGGCCGGCAGTTTCAGGCCACGCGTGGCGCTGGAAGCCGGCAGGTCGACCACCAGGCGCTCGGGCCCATGCAGCGCCAGGGTCTTGAACTCGCCCTTGCCCTGCAGGTGGATTTCAGCCCGGGTGCCGGTCGCGCCGTTGCTCAGCTGGACCGCGCTGACCTCGCCGGCGGAGGCCGTTCCAGCGCACGCCGAAGCCATCACCAACCCGAGGGCGGCGATGCGGAGGCGTCGAAATGGAGGTTTCCCCAGGGACATGCGGCGGATTCAAGCACCAACCGCCCAGGAATGCAAGAAGTTTTCCCTTAATAATCCGTGACCTGCCGGATCTTCCTACACCGTCGGGACAGGTGATCGAGGCAACTGGCCACTTTTTTTCAGGCGCGCCAGCCACGCCTGCCCGGTTTCGCCCGCGGCTTCCAGCCTGACCGCACGACCGTCGCCCTCGACCGCCAGCCGCACCCGCAGGTCGCAGGCCGGCAAGCCGGCGCCGCCGCGCTCGGGCCATTCCACCAGCCAGAGCGTGGCGCTGCCCTCGTCCAGGCCCAGGAAATCCAGTTCCCCGGCGTCGCCGATGCGGTACAGATCCAGGTGCCAGGCTTCGCCGTCGGCGATCGGGTAGCGCTCGACCAGGGTATAGGTCGGGCTGCGGATCGCGCCCTGCACGCCCAAGGCCCGCAGCAATGCGCGCGCCAGGGTGGATTTGCCCGCGCCCAGATCGCCTTGCAGGTGGACCACGGCGCTGGCCGGCCGGGTGGCCGCGAGCGCGCGCCCGAGTGCATCGGTCGCTTCGCTGTCGGAAAGGAACAGGGACAAGGATTCCATGCCGCGATTCTAGCCTTCGCCGCACACGCTCAGGGATTGGCAAGCCGCCGCACGATCGGCATCAGATCCGAAGGCAGCAGGCCGCGTTCGCCTTCCGCCGCGGCGACGTCGCCCGCCAGCGAATGCAGCAGCGCGCCTGCGCGCGCGGCGTCGAACGCGGGCAGTCCCTGCGCGCGCAACGCCGCGATGATGCCGGTCAGCACATCGCCCATGCCGCCTACGGCCATGCCTGGGTTGCCGGCATCCAGCACGCAGGGAATTTCGCCCCGCGCAGCGACGATCGTGCCGGCGCCCTTCAGCACAATCACCGCGCGATGGCGCTCCGCCAGCGCGCCCGCGGCGGCGAAGCGATCCTGCTGCACCTCGTGCGTCTCCACGCCCAGCAGGCGCGCCGCTTCACCGGGATGCGGGGTCAGGATCGCGTCACGCAGTTCGTGCGGATACGCGGCCAGCAGGTTCAGGGCATCGGCATCCAGCACGCAGGGCGGTTGCGCGCGCAGCACCAGTTCGAACAGCCCGCGTCCCCAGTCCTCCTGCCCCAGTCCGGGGCCAAGCGCGACGACATCGGCCTGCGGCAGCAGCGGCGCCAGTTCCTCGCCGGATTCGACCGCGCGCACCATCGCTTCCGGCCGTCGCGCCAGCAGGGGCGCGACGTGGCGTTCACGGGTGGCGACGCGGAGCAGGCCGGCGCCGGCACGCAGCGCCGCTTCCGCGCACAACGCGATGGCGCCACCGCTGCCGTGATCACCGCCGATGCACAGCACCCGGCCGGACTCGCCCTTGTGGGTATTGCGCCGGCGCGGCAACAGCCAGCGCGCGAGCGCTTCCGCGCCCAGGCCGTTGGCGGCGGCGGGGACGCCGGCGAAGGTTTCGTCATCGACTTCGAGTTCGTCCAGCGCGCACGCGCCGGTGTATTCCAGCGCCTGGCCGGTGCGCAGTCCCACGTGCTCGGCAATGAACTGCAACGTGCGCGAGGCCACCACTGCCACGCCGGGCACGTGTCCGCGATCGGCATCCACGCCGCTGGGAACATCGAGCGCGAACACCGGCGCGCCCTGCGCGTTGATCGCCTCGATCAGGCGCGCGGAACCCGCATCCGGCGCACGCGACAGGCCGATGCCGAACAAGGCGTCGACCACCATGTCGGCAGGCGGCAGCGGTCCACCGCTATGAAGTGCGATGCGCCCGCCCGCGGCGATGTAGTCGGTGCAGGCGCGCTGGCTGGACGGCGTGCGCGGCACGTGCTCGTCCAGGTGCACCACCGTGACCACGTGCCCGGAGCGCTGCGCCAGTCGCGCCAGCACGTAGCCGTCTCCGCCGTTGTTGCCGGGTCCGCACACCACCACCAGGCGCTGGGCCCGCGGCCAGTGATCCCGCAGGTGCCGCCAGGCCGCCTGCCCCGCCCGCAGCATCAGGACATGCGGGTCGCCGCCCAGGCGGACGGTGGCGCGCGCGTCCAGGTCGCGCGCGGCGGCGGTGTCGTACAGGGGAAAGCTGCCGGACATGCGGGCGATTCTATACTTGTCGCATGCCTGCCACCGCGCCCGCCACGCTTCCGGATCCCGCCGCGCTCGCCGCGCGGGTGCGCGGGCTGGCGCGCGAGTTCGGCTTCCAGCGCTGCGGCATCGCCGGTGTCGAACTGGGAGAGGACGAGGCCCATCTGCGCGACTGGCTGGCGCAGGGCCTGTACGGGTCGATGGACTGGATGGCGCGCCACGGCGACCTGCGCAGCCGGCCGCAGGAACTCCTGCCCGGCACCCTGCGGGTGATTTCGGTGGGACTGGATTACGGCCGCAACGACAGTGACGACGCCTGGCGAACGCTGGCCGACGGCGAACGCGCCTATGTGGCCCGCTACGCGCTGGGACGCGACTACCACAAGCTGATGCGCAATCGCCTGCAGCGGCTGGCCGAACGCCTGCAGCAGGAAGTCGGCGCGTTCGGCCATCGCGTGTTCGTGGATTCGGCGCCGGTGCTGGAACGCGCGCTAGCGCGCAACGCCGGGCTCGGCTGGATCGGCAAGCACACCTGTCTCATCGACAAGGATGGCGGCTCCTGGTTCTTCCTCGGTGAAATCTACGTCGACCTGCCGCTGCCGATTGACGCGCCCGCCAGCGCGCACTGCGGCACCTGCACGCGCTGCATCGACATCTGCCCGACCGACGCGATCACCGCGCCGTATCGTCTCGACGCGCGGCGCTGCATTTCCTACCTGACCATCGAGCACGACGGCGCGATTCCCGAGGATCTGCGCGTGCCGATGGGCAACCGCATCTTCGGTTGCGACGACTGCCAGCTGGTCTGTCCCTGGAACAAGTTCGCCAAGCGCCATGACGAACCGGATTTCCGCGCCCGCAACGATCTGGATACCGCGACGCTGCCGCAGTTGTTCGCGTGGGACGAAGCCGAATTCCTGCGCCGCACGGAAGGTTCGGCGATCCGCCGCAGCGGCCATGAGCGCTGGCTGCGCAACATCGCCGTCGCGCTGGGCAATGCGCCGGCCACGCCGGACGTGCTGGCGGCATTGGCTTCGCGCCGCGAGGACCCCTCGCCGCTGGTGCGCGAGCACGTGGCGTGGGCGCTGCGGCGGCATGGGGTGCAATGAGCCGGCATGCCCTGTGGGAGCGACGTCAGTCGCGAA